>JAKDLC010000356.1 GCA_030453055.1 Nitrosospira sp. | reverse complement strand
TGGTTAACTAGGGTGATCGTCCCGGCGCGCGGCCTGACTGGGTAGTGAATCATACCTTTGATTTGTTCGACAAGCTGGGCGCCAATGAAGAACAACTGGATTTCCCCGTGGTCTACGCCTCGGCGCTCAACGGCTACGCCATGATGGATTTGAAACATGCCAGCGCCGATATGCGCCCACTGTTTGACACCATACTCAAGCATGTCCTGGCGCCAGTCGGCAATCCCGATGAACCGCTGCAGCTGCAGATTAGTGCGCTCGATTATTCCAGTTTTGTCGGGCGCATCGGCATTGGCCGCATCAGCCGTGGCCGGCTCAAATCCGGCCAGGACGTGATGGTGCTGGCGGGAAATAGTGCGCCGAAGAAAGCCAGGGTGAATCAGGTATTGGGTTTTCGCGGTATCGAGCGCGTACAATTGGATGAGGCGCTGGCGGGCGACATTGTGCTGATCAATGGCATCGAGGAACTCAGTATCGGCGTTACGCTGGCCGATATCAACCGGCCCGAAGCGCTACCGATGCGCGCCGTGGACGAACCCACGCTGACCATGAATTTTCAGGTGAATACGTCGCCATTTGCGGGAAAGGAAGGCAAGTTTGTCACCAGCCGGCAGTTGCGCGAGCGCCTTGAAAAAGAGTTGCTTACCAATGTTGCGATGAAGCTGGAGGATACCGGCGATACCGACTCCTTTCTGGTTTCAGGACGCGGTGAATTGCATCTTACCATTTTGCTCGAAAGCATGCGGCGCGAAGGCTATGAGCTGGCGGTGTCGCGTCCCCATGTGGTGATCCGTGAAATCGACGGTGTTAAATGCGAGCCGTTCGAGATGCTTACGGTGGATGTGGAAGAGGCGCATCAAGGCGCGGTCATGGAAGCGCTGGGCGCGCGCCGTGGCGATTTGCAGGATATGGTTTCGGATGAGCGCGGACGCGTGAGATTGGATTACCGGATTCCGGCACGCGGGTTGATCGGTTTTCAATCCGACTTCATGACCATGACGCGCGGCACGGGTCTCATGAGCCACGTATTCGACGAATATGCGCCCATGCGGCCGGAAATCGCGGCGCGCAGGAATGGTGTGCTGATTTCCGCCGAGCAGGGCGAAGCCGTAGCTTATGCGTTGTGGAAATTGCAGGAACGCGGACGCATGTTCGTCAACCCTGGCGATCGTCTGTATGAAGGCATGGTGATCGGCATTCACAGCCGCGATAATGATCTGGTCGTCAATCCCATCAAGGGAAAGCAACTCACCAACATACGTGCTTCGGGAACCGATGAGGCCGTGACCTTGACCCCGCCCATTCAACTCACCCTGGAATCAGCGATCGAATTCATCGCGGATGACGAACTGGTGGAGATCACTCCGAAAACCATTCGTGTCCGCAAGCGTTTCCTGCGGGAACACGAACGCAAGAAAGCCTCGCGCGCCGCAGCGTAAGGTCGTCAAGCAGGGAAGGGCCAATCAGGCTCGTCCATTCCGGTAGGGGTTCGGCCATTAATATTCCCAGCGACTCTACCGGAATAGGCGGCCGGCGGCTATACTTTCCTCCATAGCCGAATATAACCAAACGGAAGAAGGCGTCTGGCGATGAGCGAAAAAACCCTCTGGTATATCGCTGACCCCATGTGCTCGTGGTGCTGGGGCTTCATGCCGGTAATCGAGATGATTCGGCATGAGTATGGCGGCCGTCTGAAAGTGGAGTTGTTGCTCGGTGGTTTGCGGCCGGGCACGAAAGACCCCATGCGTTCGACGCAACGCGAAGAAATACTGCACCATTGGCAGACAGTGCGGCGCATGACGGGGCAGCCATTCCGATTCGAAGGTGCGATGCCGGAAGGATTCATCTACGACACGGAGCCCGCAAGCCGTGGTGTGGTCGCAGTGTCCATAATCAACTCCAAAGTAATCTTCCCGTTCTTCAAGGCGGTGCAATCCGCATTTTATGCCGAGGGGCAGGACGTGACCAGCACTGTCGTGTTGATCCGGTTAGCTGCCAGTACGGGATTGGATGCGCAGCGTTTCCTGGAGGTGTTCGAATCCAGCACGGCAAAGACACGGACTCTTGAGCATTTTAACAAGGCGCGTCAGTGGGGTGTACACGGCTTCCCTGCCGTGGTAATGCAGAACGCAGCGGGTTATAGCCCGCTCACTACCGGATACCGCTCTTTCAAGGAGTTGCGTCCGCAGCTCGACGAGTGGCTGGAGACGCAGTGAGGTCGTCACAGACCGGTACCGGCGGACCAGCCAAAGCGCTGCAACAATTCCTGGAATGCCTCGCTTGCGATGATAAATGCGATAAGGTACGACGTTAAACTTAACAGAACGATGGTAAAAATGGATCGCCATGGGCTCAGCGTGGAGTATTGCCGCCATTGGGAAAAGAAATCGGCTGCTCCTTGCGCCCCGGGTTGCCGATAAGTTTCCAGTTTCGCGAGTACATTCTGCCGGGCTTTGCGTAGCGCGTCTGCAACGCCTGCACGATAGGTGGAATCGAGAAGATCCAGTCTCTTGTCCGGCATGTCGAAGAAAGGTTCATATAACAAGGCCTTTTGGGCGACTTTCTGGTAGAAGTCCCGCATTCGTTCCAGATACCGGTCATCCGCAAACTTGGCGTCGATCGCTTTCTCGATGTCAGACGCCGCTTCCTGGCTTAAAATTGCGGACCGGGATTTTAAAACGTGTTCTATCTCCTGAATGTACTCGTGCTCCTTCCTGGCAATG
>JAKDLC010000355.1 GCA_030453055.1 Nitrosospira sp. | reverse complement strand
AATCATATGCCGCTTCCAATTGCTCAAGCTGTGCGCTGTTCAGACGCTCGCGCAGCACAGCTTCAAGCGCGTCTTCCCATCCCTTTTCAATCTGGATGCTTTGCCACAACCGCGGCAGTGTATCCAGTTGATGGTTGACCAGCCACGTACTCAACCCTTCGTTGTCTTCGAGCCGATGCTGCAAGCGCTGCAAGGCGTTGAGCCGCGCCTCCGCCTGGATAATCCGCTGCTCCAGCGCTCGCGCTTTATGTGCGAATTCGCGTTTGACCTCTTCCGCATTCAGCAGCAGGTTTTCCGTTTGGGCAAGTACTTCCTGCTTTTGTATCAGGTCAGCCGCGGCGCCTTCCGTCTCTCGATGCAAACGCGATAGGTTTTCCATATCTGGCGGGAGCAAGGCATCCTGCTCAGCCAGCAGGCGTACACGGCGCGATTCCAGTTGCTGTAAGGTTTTTTGGGCATAAGCGCGATGGCTTTCTTCGAGTTGCGCGGTCTGCTCACTCAGCAATAAACTGCGCTGCGTATCAGCCAGCCTTTCCTGGCGCAAACGAAAAGCGGAGTCCGCCAGTGGCAATTTCTCATTCTCCGTTCTGGTTCTTTGCTTGCCGGTTTCGCAAGCCAATTGTGCTCGTTCAAGCTCGTCGCGCCAACTGTTCAAGCCATCGGCGGCATCTTCCAACTGCTTTTCCTGATATTCGAGCTGATTCTTCACCGTCGTGACTTGTTGCGCCATCAGCTGGCGGTTCTCGCGCAAGTGTCGTATTTGCTGCTCGACATGAGCCACCTTACCGTTGGCGGCGTATAGCTCACCCTGCGCCTGGTGCAGACTATCGCCAGTGGCATGATGCCGGGCGCGCTTTTCTTCCAGCCGTTTCTCCGCATCGCGCAGGCCCGCCGTTTCTGCATCCAGCGTCGTTTGGAGTGACTGGAGTTCTTTTTCCGCAACGGTACGCTGCGCGGCCGCTTCCTGTTTGCGAGCCGACCACAAAAGATTCTGCGCCGTGTGCAGCCGGGCTTTCATATCCTTGAACCGGCGGGCTGTCTCAGCCTGTTCTTCCAAGCGCAGTAGCTGCTGTTGCAGTTCGCGGCAAATGTCGTTTAACCGCAAAAGGTTTTCGCGAGCATCAGCCAGACGCAATTCGGTCTCACGGCGGCGTTCGCGGTACTTTGAAATCCCGGCGGCCTCCTCCAGAAATACACGCAATTCCTCCGGCTTTGCCTCGATGATGCGGGAGATCATCCCCTGTTCGATGATGGCGTAGCCGCGTCCGCCTATGCCGGTGCCAAGAAAAATATCGGCGACGTCCCGCCGGCGTACATGGATGTTATTGATGTGGTAAGTGGATTCACCATCCCTTCGCAATACCCGTTTGATGCAGATCTCCGCATAGCTCGACCATTGCCCCGCCGCCTTTCCCAGCTTGTTGTCAAACATCAACTCCACACTGGCGCGTCCCACCGGTTTACGATTGGCGGAGCCGTTGAAAATCACGTCTTGCATGGATTCGCCGCGTAACGCGGATGCCCGTGATTCCCCCAAGACCCAGCGCACAGCGTCGATCACATTGGATTTACCGCAGCCATTGGGGCCCACAACTCCCACCAGATCACCGGGAACAGCAATTTCGGTAGGGTCGACAAAGGATTTGAAGCCGGCAAGTTTGATGTGGGAGAGGCGCAATTTAGGTTCAATCCGGCGGTGGGACCGAACTCACTAAAAAAGTGAAGTTCAAGTGGAACAAAAAGTCATTGCGGGTGATGGCGCCGAGTTGCAAAATGAGTGACAAATGAGCTGAAAAATGAGCGGTCAACCGGGTTAGGTTTATGGTTCACAACCAGTTATAATTGTGCAGCCCCGAAGAGACCATCTTAGTCATTTCTGAAAGACGCATGAAAGATGAGTCTTCCGGCAGATCATTCTAACCGATTTGGCCACGATAAGAGAATGCCCACTACCGCGACAAAAAAGCTGGAAACCTTTCCCAATCCGACACCGGCGCGAGATTACCATATTCACATGGAGATTCCGGAGTTTACCTGCCTATGTCCAAAAACCGGGCAACCGGATTTCGCCACCTTGATTCTCGACTACATCCCGGACAAAAAATGCATCGAGCTTAAGAGCCTCAAGCTCTATATCTGGTCTTACCGTGACGAGGGCGCGTTCCATGAAGCTGTTACCAACTGCATTGTCGACGATCTGGTTGCCGTCTTGAAGCCGCGATATCTGCGCCTCATCGCCAAATTTTTCGTACGCGGCGGAATCTTCACCAATATTGTCGTGGATCATCGCAAATCGGGGTGGAAGCCACTGCCGATGGTGGAACTGGGAAGCTTTGAGAGCCAGTCTACAACACGCACCTGAATCTGCCATGACAAAAGGGGCCGATGAACCCGCTTCGCATTCAGAACAGGTGTCCCATCTTGCCGCTCTGATAATCCGCAATCGCTTGGCGAATTTCCTCGGCGTTGTTCATAACGAAAGGACCGCTACCAACAATTGGTTCGTCAATCGGTTCGCCGCAGAGCAGCAATGCGGTTGCGTTTGGTGCGCCATCGATACAAATGTGGTCGCCTTCGCGGTCAAACAGGCCGACCTCCGCCGGACCAAGGGTTTCGGCACCATCGATGCGCACTGATCCTTTGAGCACCGCCAGCACTGTGGTAAAACCCTCGGGCACAGGAAGGCAGATCCGTTGCTCGCTCGCCAGGCGAATATCCCACATATGGATCGGT
>JAKDLC010000354.1 GCA_030453055.1 Nitrosospira sp. | reverse complement strand
CGAAACTGACGAAATCGAATGATCCCGAATTCAACCTGGAGTCTCAGGAAGTCCCTGAAAACCCTCCGCGCGATGAGGTGAAGAAGCCCGCCAGCAGGAAGCAAACCGCAAAAACATCGGGAGTCGCAGGCGAACCGCAGGTCATCAGTTACCGTCACGCGGATAAACGCAAGAACAACCCGCAGGTGGGGTTAGTCAACGAGGACACCGATCCGGGACAGCCGAAAGCCACGTGGCATTATGACCCGCACATCGATCCGGCGCTGGCTTTCGACCCCGGTCGCGCGCGGATCGAAACCCTGATAGACGACGCGCTCGCCAGCGGAAATGAAAATGTCATGCGTGCCGCGCTGGAGGAACTCAGGCGCATGCAATCGCCTTATCTCAACTGGGCGGGCAAGGCCGAGCGCACATCGTTCGATATCGATACCGTCTCGCTGCACGTGCATGAGCGCATCGATGCGATGAGCATACTCGCGGCGGTGCGCAAGCGCATGCACGACGCGAAAGCGGGCAAGGCCAGCCCCACCGTCCAGCCTGACCTGTTCAACGCGCCATTCGAGAACCTGCCGCTGCGCGACGCGCTGGATTTTTACAGGCACGAGCGCGGCTGGGCCAACCGCTTGGTGGCCGGCGATTCATTGCTGGTGATGAATTCGCTGCTGCAAAAGGAGAGCATGGCCGGTCAGGTGCAGATGATCTATATCGACCCGCCCTACGGCATCAAGTACGGTTCCAATTTCCAGCCCTTCGACGACAAGCGTGATGTGAAAGACCGACGGGATGAAGACCTGACGCAGGAGCCGGAAATGATCAAGGCATTCCGCGATACCTGGGAGCTGGGCATCCATTCCTATCTTACCTACCTGCGCGACCGGTTGCTGCTGGCAAGAGAGCTGTTGAGCGAGTCAGGCAGCGTGTTTGTGCAGATTTCGGATGAGAATTTGCACCATGTGCGGGAGATTTGTGACGAGATATTTGGTGCTCAAAATCTCGTTAGTGTTATTACTGTTCGTAAAACAGGCGCGGTTAGCAGTCCTGACGCCCGTGTTAACTCGCTTGCGACAATCGGAGATTTTATTGTCTGGTACGCGAAGTCGAAACAATCGATAAAGTATCGGCAGTTATTTTCCGATAAGGTGGAAAATCAGGCATCAGTAGATCAATATCGGCTTAAAGATGATTATGGGAATTATCAGTCTGTAGCCATTGAGTCAAATGGTTTTTCGGAGTCATTTCATTTTCCGATTCGGCTTTATGGAAATGAGTATATACCAGCACCTACACGCCATTGGAGTACTACTGAAGCAGGTATTTACCGGACAGGCCGCGCGGGTCGTTTGCTATCATCTGGACGGACATGATGGGAGCAAGTGGACTTAGCTACGTCGTTCAAACCAATGAAAAAATCGTAGAACGCTGCCTCCTCATGACCACCGACCCCGGCGACCTGGTGCTCGACCCCACCTGCGGTTCCGGCACCACCGCTTTCGTCGCCGAGAAGTGGGGGCGGCGCTGGATTACCTGCGACACCTCGCGCGTGGCCGTTACACTGGCCAAACAGCGACTGATGACAGCGAGCTACGACTACTACGAGCTGCGCTATCCGCAGGAAGGCTTGCGCGGCGGCTTCATCTACAAGACGGTACCGCACGTCACGCTGAAATCCATCGCGAACAATCCGGAGATCGACGAAATTTACGACCGTATGCATCCGGCGGTGGAAGCGGCGCTGGCGGATTTGAACAAGATTGCGGCGAAAAACCTCAAGGAGTGGGAAGTCCCTTTCGATTTCCCGGAGGATTGGCCCGAGCCGGCGCGCAAGCCGCTCGGCGTCTTTCACGCCGCGCGACAATCCATGCAGAAACGGATGGATGCCTCCATCGCCGCCCATGCCGATTCCGAAACGCTATATGACCAGCCCGCGGTGGCGAAGAACAAGCTGCGCATCACAGGGCCGTTCACGGTGGAGGCGGTGCCTTTCCCCAGCGTGCTGTCGCTGGACGAAGCCGAGCAGCCGCAGGAGGCGGATGTAGCGATTGCGCGTTCCGGCGAATCGGCACGCCAGCACGACTGGCGCGACGAATTGCTGAAGACCGGCATACGCGGCAAGGCTGGGCAGATGCTGAAGTTTGCGGAACTGGAAACCCTACCGGGCACGCGTTGTCTCCACGCCAGTGGCACCCTGGTCGATTCCGGCGAGCGCGTGGTGGTGAGCTTCGGCCCGGAACACGCGGCACTGGAACAGCGGCAGGTGGAGCACGCGCTGCGCGACGCCGAGACGCTATTTCCACGTCCGAAGATGATCGTATTCTGCGCTTTTACCTTCGACCCGGAAGCCGCCAAGGACATCGATGCGATGCGTGGGATCACCGCACTCAAGGCGCAGATGAATACCGACCTGCTGACCGAAGACTTGAAGAAGGCACGCTCCAGCAACCAGAGCTTCTGGCTGATGGGCCAGCCGGACGTGGAAGTCCGCAAGCAGAAAGACGGCAGGTATATCGCCGAGGTCAACGGCTTCGATTACTTCGATACCGCCAAAGGCGACCTGGTCTCGGGGGGCAAGAGCAAGATCGCGATGTGGTCGTTGGATACGGATTACGACGAGCGCTCGTTATTGCCGCAACAGGTATTCTTTCCCATGGCGGGGAAAGATGGCGGCTGGAAAAAATTGAAGAAGGCCATTCGCGCCGGGTTGAACGAAGAACTCCTCGATCGCTTCCATGGCACGGTGTCGCTGCCGTTC
>JAKDLC010000353.1 GCA_030453055.1 Nitrosospira sp. | reverse complement strand
TCGAACAGTTCTACCAGGCTGTGAAAAGAATGAGTAGTTTGACGGAGGCGGAGCGGGCTTCGCTATTATGGGAAGCGGAATTCGGGGGGGAAACTGCGGCCAGCTCATTCCCGCAGGAATCAGGCGCCGTTCATCAGCGCGGGGTGAAGTAATTCAATTTCGCAAAGTTGACGGCCCTGCTGCGGCGGCGAATAGGCACTGTAGCTCGAAATGACGGAAGGCTCCAGATAACCCGCGATTTGTTCGAGATCCGACAGTCTTAGCCCCTGGCGGACAAGATAAGCGATATAGCTGTGTCGTATCGTTTCGGCGGTAATCCCCTCGGGATCGGGCAAGCCCGAGTCAACTGCGGCGCAGACCAAAGCGGCGGAAAGATCGATCCGTAATCCCGGATCATCCGGATTCCAGGCAGGATAGCCGCCCGATTGCTCAAGTAACGATTTGAGCGAATTGCTCATGGAAATGGTCCTTGGCGCTCTTCCTGCAACGGTGAGGGTCGCCGTCCCCAGATCGATCCGGTCCGGTTGCAAGAAGGCGGCTTCATCGATACTCAGGCCGCTGAGTAATAAACTGATCAGTTGCTTTCCCTTCAGATTTGCCGCATTCAGCAAAATCCTCAACTGATGACTGGAAAGCTCCCTGTTTGCATGCGAAGGACTCGCCAGCGCATTGGTTGTTTTATGGTCTGGCGGGCTGAGCGTGGCTTGGGAATAATTAACCAGGTCCGCACCGGCCGAAGGATAATTATGTATTCCGAAAATCGCGACAGGCGGTTGTTGTTCCTCTTTTTTCCGGGTCAAGTACTCGAAAATCCACACGCTGAAAAGACCCAACAATAAAGAACTCACGATGGCTATCAGCGCATCACGGCCATAGTCCGGCCTCACCGGATCCCTGGGTTCGTGTGCCCGGCTGATGACCGTTACCTGCGGGTATTTTTCCTTGCGACCGGCGCTGACCTGGACCAATCGGTCCTGCGTTTCGCGGTAAAGCTTTTCCAGGCTTTCCAGATCGGCTTGCAATGCGTCATGCCTGGCGAATTTTGTGGTAAACGCCGACGCCAGATGCTTATGTTCATCCAGCTGGCCACGAATTTCCCTCACGGTCTGTTGCGCTGCGGCATACGTGACTTCCGCATCGGCCAGCACCACGTTGCCACCATCCCGGCGCTTCCTCTTGATTGCGGTTTCCAGTTCGCTGATCTGCTCGGGAATAAACTTGAATTCCGGATGCAGGTTGATATACTCGCGGGTAAATTTCTTATCCAGTTGCGCCAGCTTTTCGCGCAAATCCTGCGACCGCAGCTCGAGTTCGACCAAACTGCCCTTCTCGTCATCGGGAACGACAGTCTTCCCTCGGGAAATGGCGAATCTTACAGCCGCCACCTTCGATCTTGCCTTGACTTCATCTTCGCTGGCTTTGTTAAGCGAATCCGTCAAGCCTTTGAGGCGCGCCAACGCCTCGTTTTCTTCTCGTCCGGTGGAAGAAATATCGTGTTTTTTTCTGTAAGCCTCCAATTCCGCCCGCGCAGATTCGACCTTGCCAGCCAAACCTTCCAATTCGTCTTCAATAATGCGTGTCGTGTCACTCGTCAGTTGTTTGACTTCTTCACTCCGCGCACCGAGGTAAACATCTATCCAGGTGTTGATGAGCACCGGCAGGAATTTCGGGTCGGAACCTTCCGCCTGTATTTCAACGAGATTGGTCTCGGCGACCGGTTCCACCTGCAATAAATTCTGTATATCGGCTGTCGTCAGCCGAAGCAGGGATTTGTCAGTGGCCGATGTCTTGAGCCGCGACAAGGTCTCGGCGACAAGTTCATGCCCCAGCAAAAACTGCCTTTGAATGGCGACATGCTGAACATCCGGCTCGCCGCTCTCGCGGTCTATCGCCGTCATTGCGGAGGTCAACAATGTCGCGCTGCTGCGGTAAATGGCGGGACGGCTGTAATTGTACGCCAGGCCGGCAGTGGCGCTAATCAAAAAAACAATGATGAAAATGCTGAATCTGCGCGATCGATACCAAGGCGGCTCATCCGTGCCGGCGGAAGAATAGGGACCACCAATAAAACGCGGATCGACTGTGTTTTTCATAACCGATCAACCTTAAGCGCCTGCATTGGCTACCGCTCCTGCCCGGATGACGGCTTTTCGGGAGCCCCATCTGTCCGAGTGGGCATCCCCTGCTGTGGCGGTGCCTTGATCTCGGCGTACAGCCCTGCTGTTCGGTTGGCGTTAGCGAAGCAGTGACTGCCAATGAGTAAACCTGTTCTCAGGATAGCACGATATTTCAGGATGGCTTTCTCCGGCAATCAAGCGGTCGCTGGCAAAGGGAATCAATGCCATGCCATAAATGCCATGCCATAAATGCCATGTCATAAATGATAGTTCTGTGCGGTTCCATACAAACAATAACGGTTTATCCAACGATAATATGAAATATATCTTACGGTTTTCAGCAGGCGCAGGTCGGGTTAGCCCAGCATAACCCGACAAAAGACTCAAAAGAGCATGGATTGGGAGTATTCAGTCTTTCTCACCTGATGGAAACAAAACGCCAGCAAATAATGGGAACAGGGTTTCAATTTTCGAATTAATTGCCGGAGGTTAAGCAACGAGACGTTCTTCGTCGGGTTTGAGGTGGGAACAGGATTTCGGTTATCGAAGTAATTGTCGGGTTGCGCTGCGCTAACCAGAGTATCTACAAGACTGTGTTCCATCATCGGATTACGCTTTCGCTAATCCGACACAC
>JAKDLC010000352.1 GCA_030453055.1 Nitrosospira sp. | reverse complement strand
AGCAGCGAGCCACACTAAATCGCGGCTGCTCGCTCAGGGACTTTTGCAAGAAGCTTTCGAGTGATGCAAAAAATCCCGATAGATCATAGCGCTAAATTGAAGAATAAGCGGTCAACCGCCGGATTTGGGTTCAAGGCCATGATTCTGGCCGCGGGGCGCGGTGAGCGCATGCGCCCCCTGACCGATGCGCTACCCAAGCCGCTGCTACGCGTGGGCGGCAAACCGCTGATCGAATATCACCTGGAGAACCTTGCGCGGGCGGGATTCGTCGAAATTGTCATTAACCATGCCCATCTGGGACAGATGATCGAAACCGCGCTGGGCAACGGCGAACGTTATGGCGTCTCCATTCACTATTCACGTGAGCCGGTCGCACTGGAAACCGCCGGCGGTATCGCCCAGGCGCTGCCCATTTTGAGGGATGGGCCAGGAAACCAATACGGAGAGCAGCCGTTTCTGACGGTTAATGCCGACATTTATTGCGAAATCGATTTTTCCACCCTGTTACCGGTTCTGCGGCACATGCAAGCGAATCCGGATGGGAATCTTGCGCATCTGGTACTCGTGGACAACCCGAGCCATCATCCCGGCGGCGATTTCGCCCTCGATTCGGGCAAGGTGGCCATTTCAGGAAATAACAGCCTCACTTTCAGTGGAATCGGCATCTATCGACCGAGGTTTTTCAAGGATGTTTTGCCCGGTTCAGCGGCAAAGCTCGCGCCTCTGCTGCGCCAGGCAATTGCAACGGGAAAAATTGGGGGCGAGTATTATGGAGGTGCATGGATGGACGTGGGTACGCCGGAGCGCCTGCGGCTACTCGATCTTCGACTCAAGGAGCTCGACCTGCCGCCGCCTATACCACTACCGGTATCCGATCAGAGTTAGAGGATGTTGCTGACGCGCAACACTGACTTTGTTTTATCCCGCAAATACTGTAAAAATCAGTCATGATCCCAGTTGAGTCTTTCATTGAACGGCGCCGGCGTTTGGCATCCCAAATGCAAAAAGGTATCGCCATCATTCCTACCGCGCCGGAACGGGTGCGAAGTCGAGATGCGCATTATCCTTATCGCTTCGACAGCTATTTTTATTATCTGACGGGTTTTTGCGAGCCGGAGGCGGTACTGGTGATCGTGGCAGGCGCGGATGAGTCGGCATCGAAACACATCCTGTTTTGCCGGCATAAGGATATGGAGCGGGAAATCTGGGATGGTTTCCGTTATGGCCCCGAGGCTGCCCGGGAAGTATTCGGCTTCGATGAGACATACCCTGTTTCCAAACTGGATGAAATACTGCCCAGGTTAATGGCCGATCAACCTGTTGTGTATTGTGCGTTAGGGCACGACGCGGAATGGGACGTGCGCGTGACCGGCTGGATTAACCGGATACGACAACAAGCGCACAGCGGCGTCGCCGCGCCCACACAAATCCATGACATCCGGCTTGTGCTGGATGAGATGCGCTTGTTCAAAAGCGCGCAAGAGCTTCAAGTCATGCGCCATGCGGCAGAGATTTCCAGCGGCGCCCATCGCCGTGCAATGCGGAAAACCCGGCCCGGTATGAATGAATACGAGGTGGAAGCAGAATTGCTGCACGAGTTTCGCCGCCACGGTGCGCAAGCGCCTGCTTACACGTCCATCGTCGCGGGCGGTGCCAATGCCTGTGTGCTGCATTACGTCCAGAATGATGCCGAGCTGAAGGATGGCGATCTGTTATTGATAGACGCGGGCTGTGAATTGGACGGCTACGCTGCCGACATCACGCGCACGTTCCCGGTGAACGGCAAATTCAGTCCGGCTCAAAGGGATTTGTATCAGTTGGTGCTGTCCGCGCAGGCGGCGGCGATAAGCGCGGTACGGCCGGGTAATCAATGGAATGCGCCGCATGAAGCGGCGTTGCGGGTGCTGGCTCAAGGCTTTATTGATTTTGGTCTGTGCCACGGTAGTATGGATACGGTCATACAGTCGGAAGACTACAAGCGTTTTTACATGCACCGCACCGGTCACTGGTTGGGGCTGGATGTGCACGACGCAGGCGAATACAAGCGTGATGGAGAATGGCGTCCGTTGCAGCCGGGAATGACGCTGACAGTGGAACCGGGTTGCTACGTCCGCCCGGCGGATAACGTACCCCGGCATTTCTGGGATATCGGTGTACGTATCGAGGATGACGTACTGGTAACGGAGACCGGGTGCGAAGTATTGACGTCGGCCGCCCCCAAGACGGTGACGGAGATCGAAGAACTGATGCAAGACCGGAAAGATCGATGACAATGGACGACGAGAACCGAAAAATAATCATAAGACGCATCTCCCGGAATAAGGAAACGGGCATTCCGGAAGAAGAAATCGTGCACGTTTCTCCCGCTGGCCGTTGGATGAGCTGGCTGGTCCTCGTTCCTTTATTTATCATCATGGCCGTTTTGGGTATTTTCTTCTTCACCGCTTTCCTTGCCTTGTTTGCCATTGCCGCGATTGGTTTAACATTCCGGCTGTGGTGGCTGCGCCGGAAATTGCGCCGATCCGCGGAAGCGGAGCAGGGGGAATATGTTGTCATCGAGGATGCCGAAATTGTCGAAGAAAAAACGGATAAGCCGGACGGCAAACGAGGAGCGGCAGAATGAGGCAAACGCAAAAGCATTCCATTTTGATGCGCCATGACTGAAACGAGCAACCATCATTACGACTATCACGTTGTCATCGTCGGCGGCGGCCCCGTAGGCATGGCGCTGGCGCTGGCATTGCGCGACAG
>JAKDLC010000351.1 GCA_030453055.1 Nitrosospira sp. | reverse complement strand
CTGCGCCATTACCACACGCCCTCCCAGGGTGGCGGAGAATGTTCCCTTGTGATAGTTCAGGCCGAAGCGGCTATCCAACGGCGGTGTTTGCGCAAGCGGCACGGAGCCATGCCCGTGACCCGTGAGATTTTCGGCTCGGATATAGGCGACACTGCTAAACAATCTCCAGTTGGGCGCCAACTGCACGGCCGCATCGGCCTCGGCGCCGACGCGATGGACGTCTATATTTTCCGAGCGGATTCCCTGGCTGATCAGAATGTAATCGTCGATGCGGCTGCCAAATACGGTCGCCGAGGCTTGCCAGGTGGACCGGTTTATCAGCCAGCCGAGATTGATTTCGCGGTTCTTTTCTTTCCTCAGGTTGAAGCCGTTGAAGCTCGCGCGTTCGAGATTGCTGGCCGGGCGCTCGCCGTTGGCGATGGCGATGAAAGCGACGGAGCCGGACACGATCTTGACCTCCCTTTCAAGGCGGATGAATCCGCTGTTGCCGATATCCTCGCGCTGGTCATGCGCGGTGGGCAGGGGAGCGCCGAGAAAGGTGCGCAGCTCTCCCGCCTGCGTATCGAAATACTCGCGGCGAAATCCGGCCTTCAACGTGGTGGCGGCGTTGACGAGGTGGGTGACCTCGGAAAATATCGAGTTACTGATGGTGCGCAGATCGTAAAAAGGCGAGAACTCGTTTATGGTGTTGCAGTTCATGGCAACGCAAAGGGTACCCGCCGTGAAGTTGTTGCCGCTGTATCGGTTATCCTTGTACTCGTAACCGATAATCGCCTCGGTCGCGGCGGTGATATCGAAAGTGGCGGCCGTTCTCAACGAGCGCCCCCGGAATATTTGCTTCAGGGTTCTGCGGCTGGTATTGGTGATCAAGGGGCCGGGCGGATCGGGGTTGATTATGTCGACCGGCACGGGCCGGAGCGTAAAGTTGTCCATGTGGTGATCGAGATTCCGGTCGAAGATCTGCAGCTCCAGCTTCCTGAATTTATCGGTGATGTTGGCGACCGTAAAACGGCCGCTCAGAATTTGCCGCTTGAACTGTATGCCATCTCCCATCTTCGAAAAAGCGGGAAATGCCACCTGCGCATCCCCCAGTTCCGCGCCGAGTTCCGCGGTAATGTTGGCCGTCGGCGTAAACGTGGCGATGAGCTTGTTGGTATTGCGCTTGAAGAAAGAAAAGAGCTCGTTGCCGGAACCGTCCTTGTAGTTGTCGGCCCGGTTAAAGTTGACCAAGCCGCGCAACTGCATCAGCGAATTTCCCACCGTCGAATCAATCGTCATATCGCGGCGGCCGAAGCTGCCCATGCCGCCGACGACCCGGGCGCGCACGCCCGGCTTCTCGAATCTTCTTGGCGTTTCATTGAATATGACGAGGCCGCCCATATTGGAGCCATAAAGGACGCTGTTGGGCCCCTTGACTATGGTGACATGCGAGTGCGCATCGGGCTGGATATAGGAAGTGGCCGGGTCGGTGCCGTGGTTGGCGCCGGCTTCTTCCAGGCTGTCATTCATGACGATTCCCAACCGCGGGCCGCCCATGCCGCGCAGGAATATGGTGCTGGAGGCGCCGCCTATCCGGGTGGCGGAGAATTCCGGTTTTTGCTGGAGGAATTCAGCCGCATCACCGCTTGGGCGGACGTTCCACTTGAGCGATTGGCTTTCTATCAGCGGCACCTTTATGCGGGAAGAGGATACGCTTACCTCGGGCAGGACCGCTTGCCCGGTTGCCTCGCCGGCCAGCATGGCAAGAAGCAGCCAGGCAGACGCAAGCGCACGCCATTTGAGGGATGAATGAGATAAGAGGTGTGCCAATGAAGTGCAGCGAACTTGCGGGTCAGGACAATCAGGCACAAATGCGCATAAAACCGGATGTTGATGTGAGTGCCGGAAAGAACGGTCCCCTTACTACGATGGGCACAGAGTATCAGCCGAGGCTGCCATCGAGTCAATGCGGCATATTGTCGCAGTCAGTCAAATGATGGGTTGCGCTTCACTCCACCCATCCTACCTATGCACCTACGCTTCATCCATCCTGCAAAAGCTTCGTCATTCCCGCGAAAGCGGGAATCCAGTTTATGTAGGATGGGTGAAGCGTAGCGCAACCCATCAAAACCCGAATTGAACAACGCATCAAACCAGGTCAAATGATGGGTTGCGCTTCACTCCACTTATCCTACCTATATGGAAGTCAAGCCGGACACGCTTCCGCAGGTTCAATTCATCCTATGCCGCAGGCGATCTTCCATTCTCTTTCTGCAACGGAGTCTGAAATAATGGGCTGCATCCTGCCCTCCTTGGTTTCAGAGTAAATCGGATTCCCTCCTGCGTTGTGTCGCGAGAACCAGGAGAAAACAAGCGTGCGATATTCCTTGTTTCGACAGTCGTGTTCATTCAACGACACCGTTGAAAAATGCTGCTCGCTTCCTATAGACACGGGGCTCTCGTAGTTGAATAGAGTCCACATTGTCGCCATGTCTCCATTCTTCTTGACACCTTCTTTATCGACGAATGTTTTGACGCCCCGGCCGGCATCGACACCCTCCGTCCTGACGACATCGTCAGCTACCTGAGTCCATTGAGCTGGTTCGCCGTTACTGAAAACCGAAGATATGACGGCCACTGCACTGCCGCTGAAAATTGCAAATGTAAGAAATAAAGTTATACGTTTCATGATTTCTCCATTGACGGGTGGTTGTCAGGATCGGAGCCTTGGAAGCAACGGCACAGCGGCCATAGTAACGACTTTGTCATTTTATCGAGCGTCAT
>JAKDLC010000350.1 GCA_030453055.1 Nitrosospira sp. | reverse complement strand
GGTTACCCGTTTTTCATATAGCGCCATGTTGATGTTCTTAAGCGCATTGAATGCCCCATAATAAAAACTTAAATCCCGGACTTCGGATTTGTATGGCGCCGGCTTGGCGTCCTCAACGGGGTTATCCCCCGTGGAACCCTCTACCATTTTATGTTTTTACGCATACGATAGCGCAAATAGATGGCCAGGGCATTCATGGTGAGGGTCATGACTACCAGGACCAACCCCGCCGCCGCCGCGTTGATCTGAAATTCTTCTTCGGGCCGCGATATCCAGTTGAACATCTGGATCGGCATCACGGTGAATGGCGCCATCAGCCACTCGAAGGACAAAAAAGGAAATTCATCCTGAAACGGAGATGGCGGCAGAAAAGCGATGAAAGTCAGCGCTCCAATCGTGATGATGGGCGCTGTTTCTCCAATCGCACGAGCCAGTCCGATAATGACACCCGTCAAAATACCCGCTCCGGAATAAGGAAGCAGATGATCAGAGACCGTTTGCCATTTGGTGGCGCCAAGTGCATAGGCACCCTCTCGAATAGCCACGGGAATGGCGCGTATGGCCTCGCGGGTGGCAACAATCACGATCGGAAGGATCAATAACGCCAACGCCAGGCCCGCCGACAGAATACTCTGGCCAAATCCGAGTTGATGTACGAACAGGCTCAACGCCAGCAGTCCATAGATGATGGATGGCACACCCGCCAGATTGGTGACATTGACTTCGATGATCTCGGTAATGAAATTTTTCGATGCATATTCCTCCAGATAGATACCCGCTCCGATACCCATCGGCACGGCCGCCACCGCCGTCACCAACATTACCAGAGTGGTACCGACCCAGGCGGACAATATGCCTGCCGACTCTGGCCGGCGCGACGGGAAAGAAGTAAAAAAATCCCATGACAAACGTGGCATTCCGACGATAAGCAACTGGGAGAATAACGCCATGAACGTCAATATCGCGATCATCAGCACAATAACTCCGGTAATCATGAACATCAGATCCCAAAGTTTGTGGCGTGCGATAATGGCGCGAATCTCGGTCAGGTCTTTATCATTTCTCATTCACCGGATCCGAAAAAAAGCGGTGGCACAGCCGCTACCGGATTTAGGTTCAATACACTTCCCGATAACGCTTGCTAAGGATATGGCCGATAATATTGAATACAAGCGTCAATAGCAGCAACGTAAGCCCAGCGGCAAAAATGGTCTGGTAGCCGATGCTGCCGTGCGGCAGATCACCCAGGCTTACCTGCACGATATAGGCAGTAATGGTTGCGGCCGGCTCCATCGGATTCCAGGTAAGATTAGGCTGCATGCCAGCGGCTATCGCCACCACCATGGTTTCTCCCACAGCACGGGAGATACCAAGAATATAGGCTGCGGCAATGCCGGAAAACGCCGCTGGCATCACTACCCGAATGGCAGTCTGGAACCTCGTGGCACCCATTGCATAGGAACCCTCGCGCAAATGCATGGGTACCGCGCGCATCGCGTCTTCCGCCATCGAACTGACATAGGGAATGATCATGATACCCATCACCAATCCGGCGGAAAGCAGACTGAAACCCGGCAAGTCAGGAAAAATTTTTTGCAGCAGGGGCGTAACAAACAGTAACGCGAAGTAACCATATACGACAGTGGGTACACCGCCCAGCAACTCGAGAAATGGTTTGGCAACTTCACGCACGGCAAAAGGCGCAAATTCGGAAAGGTATATGGCGGTAATGGTACCCAGCGGAATCGCCACCGATAGCGCCACGGCGGAGCTTACTACCGTACCGGAAATCAGCGGTAAGATGCCAAAGTGCTCATCATCAAACAACGGGGTCCATTGGGTATCGGTGAGAAAATCCCAAAGCGAAACATGTGCAAAAAATACGAACGACTCCGTCACCAACATGACCACGATGGCTACGGTGGTAGCGACTGAAGCAAATGCCATCAGGAACAGCAAGGCTTCAATAAAGCGCTCACCCAAATGGCGGTGATAATTATAATCAAGTCTTCTGGACTGACTGGTTTCGGCGGGAGTTTGCACAGTCACAGGCGGGAGGCATTGTAAGGAGCGGGCATTTCTTGCTGGGGCGTTCTTGAGCTGGTCTACATATTACGACGAGCATGTTACAGTCTTGTGACACATCGGGATGAAGGCAGAAGAGGTGGGCGGATAGCCGCTATTCGAGAACTTGTTGGCAGACATTCAACGCCGAAATGACCCGGACCCCAAAATCGTTACGATTTTTGATTTATCCTGATCTGGCAGTCGGGCAGGGTGAAGTGTGCGGTTTTTGGGGTGCAGGGCAAGACACAAGACGCAACGATGAATGCGACCGTTGAGGGCGGCGCAACGCCTTGAGCGGGAAGGCGCTCTCCCGAAGAGGGGGTTAACCCGGATGTTTCATAAATTCGCGTGATGATTGCGCAGGATTTTGTTTTGTAGGGGGATTTTGTGAGGAGTGGCGTAGTGACTCATACGCCCGATTGAGCAAAATTCCCATATGAAACAAAAGACCAGCAAGGGCGCGCGTCAATTTATGAAACATCCGGGTTAAATTCCCGCAGGCCGACAACTGGAAGCTATATCCGATTTGACAGTCGTATCACACACTTAAACCGGATGTTTCGTATTTATGGAACATCCGGATTAAAGCCGTAAATTGTCAGGTCGAATTACTTCTTCTCCTGCTCCTTATCCTCCTCTTCGTCCTCCTCGTCCTCCTCATCCTTATCTTTCTTTTCGGCCTTGAGCACCATTTTGC
>JAKDLC010000045.1 GCA_030453055.1 Nitrosospira sp. | reverse complement strand
CGCGCCACCTGGAACGATGCGCAGCGCGAGTGGATCAAGGCGTTTTTCTTCCGCGAACTGATGCCGGTGTTGACTCCGATAGGCCTCGATATCGCCCATCCTTTTCCGCGTGTGCTCAACAAAAGCCTGAATTTTGCGGTCGAACTGGAAGGCAAGGATGCTTTCGGGCGCAGTTCGGGAACGGCTATCGTGCAAGCGCCGCGGGTGTTGCCGCGCGTGATTCTGCTGCCGGGTGAAATCAGCAACGGAGGGCATAGCTTCGTGTTTTTGTCGTCCATCCTCCACGCCCATGTGGGTGAATTGTTTTCCGGCATGAACGTGCTGGGCTGCTATCAATTCCGCGCAACCCGCAACAGCGACTTGTTCGTGGACGAAGAAGAAGTCAAAAACCTGCGCATCGCACTGCAAGGCGAACTGCCCCAGCGGCATTTCGGCAACGCGGTGCGGCTGGAAGTCGCGGATAATTGTCCGCAACACATGTCGGATTTCCTGCTGGAACAACTTGGCCTTTCCCGTGATGACTTTTATCAAGTGGAAGGACCGGTCAATCTGGTGCGGCTGATGCGGGTGCCGGATCGCATCGAGCGTCCCGATCTGAAATATCCGCCATTTATCCCCGGCCTGCCGCTAACGCTGCAAAAGAAGAAAGCCGTCGATATTTTTCAGATGATCCGCAAGAACGATATCCTGCTGCACCATCCTTATCAATCGTTCCAGCCGGTGATTCAGTTCATTCAGCAGGCAGCAGCGGATCCCGATGTCGTGGCGATCAAACAGACGGTATATCGGACCGGAACCGATTCGTTGGTCATGGCGGCGCTGATTGCCGCGGCGGGCAGCGGCAAGGAAGTGACGGTAGTGGTGGAATTGCTGGCGCGTTTCGACGAGGAGGCCAATATCAATTGGGCCAGCCGCCTGGAGGAAGTCGGTGCGCACGTGGTGTATGGCGTGGTGGGCCATAAGACCCACGCCAAGATGGCGATGGTGGTGCGGCGCGAGGAAGGCAAACTGCGACGTTATGTGCATGTGGGTACCGGCAATTATCACGCCAGTACTGCCCGGCTCTATACCGATTTCGGCCTATTTACCTGCAACGCGGAATTCTGCGCTGATGTGAATGAAGTATTCATGCAGCTGACCGGCCTCGGCAAGGCGGGGAAATTGAAACATTTGTGGCAATCTCCGTTCAGTTTCCATAGCCAGATGCTGATGGCTATCGACAAGGAGATTCAGAACGCCAAAGCGGGAAAATCGACGCGTATCATCGCCAAAATGAATGCGTTACTTGAGCCGGAAATCATTAAAGCGCTGTATGCTGCTTCGTGCGCCGGGATCAAAATCGATCTTGTCGTTCGCGGCGTGTGCGCCTTGCGGCCGGGCATTGCGGGCCTATCGGAAAATATCCGGGTGCGTTCGATCATTGGCCGTTTCCTTGAACATACCCGAATCTTTTATTTTCGTAGCGCCGGTGACCAAATCATCTATCTTTCCAGTGCCGATTGGATGGATCGGAACTTCTTTCGCCGTATCGAAATATGCTTTCCCATTCTGGAGGCGAAACTGAAAAAGCGTGTGCTCCTGGAAGGTTTGAATGTTTACCTCAAAGACAACAGACAGACATGGGAAATGGACAGCGACGGTAATTATCATCTCAGATCTGCCCGCAGGGGCAGAAAATTCTGTGCTCAAGAGGCGCTGCTTACGGAGCTGGCGGTGGCGGAGCAGATTTAGCCGTGAAGGTAAGCGGAGAAAATTAAACTTAAACCCGGCAGTGGGAGTGCCAGATGTAAATTGGTCAATGAGCTTAGAAGCGCGCTAAAGTCATGCCTACCGAAATCGAACTCAAATTGCGTTTGCCGCCGGATGCTGTCGCCCGATTGCAGCGTAGTCCATTGCTGAGATCCCTGAGTATTTCCAGCCCTGCTACGCGAAAACTCTACAGCGTCTACTACGATACGCCTGATTCCGATCTCAGGCGTAACGGCGTTGCATTCCGGTTGCGCCGTGAGGGCAGGCGGTGGATGCAGACCATCAAGGGCGGGGGTAGCGCCGCAGCGGGGTTGCATCAGCGCGATGAGTGGGAAGCGCCGGTGCTGAAAGCGCAACCCGATTTCACTAAAATCTGCGATCCTTTGCTCATTGAACTGTTCAACACGTCGAGTCTGCGCGAGCAACTGCGTCCGGTGTTTACCACCGAGTTTGATCGCAACATCCGCATATTGCGCCTTGCCGACGGTAGCGAGGCGGCGTTTTGTCTCGATCGGGGGACGATCGTTGCCCGCGACGCCAGCGAGCGGCTTTGCGAAATCGAACTGGAATTGAAATCAGGCAGTCCGGCGCCATTATTCCAGCTTGCGCTGGATTTGCTGCACGTCGTTCCCCTCAGACTGGAAAACGTGAGTAAGGCAGAGCGTGGCTATGCGCTTGCTTCCGGTTCTAAATCTCCGCCGCTTAAAGCCCCGCCGGTCCAACTTGTGGCTGAAATGAGCGTAAGCGAAGCATTCAAAGCGATCGCCTGGAATTGCCTTGGTCATTTGCACAGCAACGAAGCCGGCATGCTGGGGGGGCGCGATATTGAGTATCTGCACCAGATGCGCGTTGCCCTGCGCAGACAGCGTTCAGCCTTGAGTATTTTTTCCAGGGCGTTTTCCAAGGCGACGTTTACTCCGATAGCGCAGGAGTTGAAATGGCTTGCCGGTCAATTTGGCCCAGCCCGGGACTGGGACGTATTCGTCACGGAAACGTCGACGACGATTGGCGGCGACTTTGCCGATTATCCGGGTATGCTGCGGTTACGGGAAAAATGTGAGCACCTGCGCAGTCATCACAATGATGACGCGCGCAACGCTGTGAAGTCCAGGCACTACACGGAGTTGATGTTGAAACTGGGCGCGTGGTTAAGTGCGGAACCGTGGCTTGCCCAATCCAGCGCGCCGGCGCCACAGGATCGGGCAGGAGCCGGATCGGGCGGATCCGGGGTGGCGGCTAAAGAATTCGCCGGAACGCTGCTGATGCATCGCCATCGTCAACTGAAAAAATATGGCAGGAAACTGGCGAATCTCGGTGCACCGGAATTACACGCTCTGCGCATCCTCGCCAAGAAACAACGCTACGCCGCCGAGTTCTTTGCCGGGTTCTATCCGAAGAAGGAAACGAAACGTTATATTCAGTCCTTATCCGCGCTTCAGGATATTCTGGGTGCAATGAACGACACGGCCACTGTCGAACGATTACTGAGAGAAGTGCCTATCGCCAAAGATGAAAGTGATGAGCATGAAGCGATCGGCATCATCCGGGGCTGGAGCGCGAGCCTGGCGGCGGTCAAAAAACCGGAATTGAACAGGGCATGGAAGCATTTCGCCAGAATTGATCCATTTTGGTAGAAGCTTGATTGGGATGAAGGAGCGCGCAGCTCGTTCGGAAAAAGCCGGGCGCTTGGTTAACCTGCAAAAACTGGTTGAGCGGGTGCGTCGCCTCGCTTCACCTCCTATCGGGGTAGGGCGTCAATAAGCGAAAGCGCATTGCGCCGTATGAAGTTTTTGTACGGATTAGCGTAATCCGACAGCGCTACTTATACGGCGCAATGCGCTACGCTTATTGCGCCCTACGTTTACTGGATTCCCGCTTTCGCGGGAATGACGGGAGGGTCGCTACGCACCCACGGGCGCCGACATTTCACTACGGGACCGCGCCCCGTGAGACTGTTCCGTACTTCCTTTGCTTATAACCGCTTTCAGCTCGCCCTTTGCGTATTTGTTCGCCATGTTGTCAAGCATGACGGGTTTGATTTTGCCGGCCTGACCGGCGCAGCCGAACGCCTCAAAGCGTGCTTTACAAATATCCTTCGCCGCAGCGGTAGCATCCTTGAGGAATTTGCGCGGGTCGAACTCACTCTTGTTTTTGGCAAGATGGCGGCGGATTGCGCCGGTCATGGCGAGGCGAATGTCGGTATCGATATTGATCTTGCGCACACCATGCTTGATGCCTTCCTGGATTTCCTCGACCGGTACGCCATAAGTTTCTTTCATTTCTCCGCCATACTCCCGGATGATGTCAAGCCAGTCCTGAGGCACGGAACTGGAGCCGTGCATCACCAGATGAGTATTGGGAATACGCTGATGGATTTCCTTGACGCGCTCGATAGCGAGAATGTCGCCAGTCGGCTTGCGTGTAAATTTGTAAGCGCCATGCGACGTCCCGATGGCGATCGCCAGCGCATCCACGCCTGTTTGCTTGACGAAGTCGGCGGCTTGCTCGGGATCCGTCAGCAGTTGGTCATGCGACAGCTTGCCTTCAGCTCCGTGGCCGTCTTCCGCTTCGCCCATGCCGGACTCGAGCGAACCCAGACAACCCAGTTCGCCCTCGACAGAAACCCCAACCGCGTGGGCCATCTCCACCACCTTGCCGGTGACCTCGATGTTGTATTCATAGGATGCCGGCGTCTTGGCGTCAGACTCCAGCGAGCCGTCCATCATGACACTGGAGAAACCGCTGCGGATGGCATTGATGCATACTGCCGGGGATGCGCCGTGATCCTGATGCATGACGATGGGAATATGCGGATAGCTCTCTGCCGCCGCCGCGATCAAGTGGCGCAAAAAAGCTTCACCGGCGTATTTGCGCGCACCAGCGGAACCCTGCATGATAACCGGGCTGTTGCATTCGTCCGCCGCTTGCATGATGGCCTGGATCTGCTCGAGATTGTTTACGTTGAAAGCGGGTAGACCATAGTCGTTTTCCGCCGCGTGATCCAACAGTTGACGCAATGATACGAGTGCCATTTTGAGCCTCCTCCAAGTTAAAATTCCATATAGGGTGAATGGTGAACCGAAACGCGAAAACCTGCAATGGTTATCGAGTATGACCCGGGTTTTCGTTCATGCCTTTTCTGTACTCCCCTACCTTGACGATTTTCATGGTATTGGTGCCGCCCGCCTTGCCCACCGGTTCGCCGATGGTGATGATGATCAGGTCGCCGTTGCGCACTGCGCCACGCTTGAGCAACTCATTTTCCGCATGATTCAGGATGACCTCGGGGTCACGCGAACTGCCGCCGAATTTCATGGGGTAGACGCCGCGAAACAAAGTCATTTTACGCCGGGTATCCTCTTGCGGGCTTAACGCAAATATGGGGACATTGGAGCTTCGGCGCGACATCAGCAATACCGTCCGGCCGCTCTGCGTGAGAGCGGCAATGGCATGGATTTTCAGACTCCCGGCGGTAAATATCGTGGCGCGGGCAATCGCTTCCTCGATAGTATCCGGAACGCCGCCCTGAAGCCGCCGGAGCTCGTTGCTTATCAGGGGCTCCTTTTCCGCCTCGAGGCAGACCCTGGCCATGGCTGCAACCGCTTCGACAGGGTACTGTCCCGTAGCCGATTCCGCCGACAGCATCACCGCATCGGTGCCGTCCAGCACCGCATTCGCCACGTCGGATACCTCCGCACGCGTCGGAATGGGACTGGTGACCATTGATTCCATCATCTGCGTAGCGGTCACCACCAGCTTGTTGTTGGCGCGGGCGGTGCGTATCATGCGCTTCTGCAGCGCCGGCACCACTGCGTCGCCGACTTCTACCGCAAGATCGCCACGCGCCACCATGATGGCGTCGGAGGCTTGCAAAATGTCATCCAGCGCCAGGATTGCTTCGGAGCGCTCAATTTTCGCCATCAATAAACTTTTACCGCCTGCCTCGCGCATCACGTCGCGCGCCCAGCGTATGTCGTCGCCGGAGCGCGGGAACGATACCGCGAGGTAATCCGCCTTGAGCGCCGCGGCGGTCCTGATGTCCTCCACGTCTTTGCTGGTCAATGCGGGAGCGCTGAGTCCGCCGCCCTTGCGGTTGATACCCTTGTTGTTGGACAGCACGCCGCCCTGCTCGACTACGCAATATACCTGAGGGCCTTTGACGCCGGATACGCCAAGCACGATGCGGCCATCATCCAGGATCAGCGTCGCACCGGTTTCCACGTCATTTGGCAGTTCCTTGTAATCCAGTCCTACCCGCTCCTGATTGCCCAGCGCGCACTCGGCGTCAAGTATGAATTCGTCACCGGTTTTGAGCGCGATTTTCCCTCTCTCAAATTTTCCGATCCGGATTTTCGGTCCCTGCAAATCCGCCAATAGCCCCACGGCACGGCCTGCGGCACGCGCCAGCGAACGAGTCAGTTCAGCGAGTTTGATGTGCTCCTCCCTGGCGCCATGAGAAAAATTGATACGTACCACATCCACCCCGGCGTTTATCATGCGCTCCAGCACCTTGGGATCGCTCGACGCGGGGCCGAGCGTGGCGACGATTTTTGTTCTTCGGATCATCCTGGATTATGTTTCTCTATGGTGTTTAGTAGGATGGGTGGAGCGAAGCGCAACCCATCGTTCGGCTTATTATGGTTTTGTGGTTTTTGATGGGTCATGCTACGCTCCACCCATCCTGCATAAGCGCCAAACTAAATCCGGCAGTTTAGTAGGATGGGTGGGGTGAAGCGCCACCCATCGTTTGGCTGAGAACAGTTTATGAGCATATTCCAGATAGGGGTACGTTGCATCGTACCCGTTAACCGCGCCAGGACTCAGTGCGCCCGCTGTTCGAGTATTTCCACGGCGGGCAGTTTCTTGCCTTCCAGGAACTCCAGAAACGCACCGCCGGCGGTGGAAATGTAGGATACCTTGTCATAGATACCATATTTCTGGATGGCGGCGATGGTGTCGCCGCCACCCGCCAGGGTAAAGGCTTTGGTATCGGCAATGGCCATGGCGATGGTCTCGGTGCCGGCGCCGAATTGATCGAATTCGAAAACGCCGACGGGGCCATTCCATACAACGGTGCCCGCGCTCATGATGATGTCCGCCAATTCCTTTGCACTCTCCGGGCCGATATCGAAAATCATTTCGTCATTGGTGACCGCATCGGCGCCTTTCAATATCGCCGGTTCGTTCGCATCGAATTTTTTTCCGACCACGACATCCACCGCGACAGGGATGGAGGCGTGGCGTTTCGCCATCTTATCCATCAGCATCTTCGCGGTAGGAACCAGATCATCTTCGCACAAGGATTTTCCCGTATTCTTGCCCGCGGCTTTGAGAAAAGTATTGGCGATGCCGCCGCCAACCACCAGCTGATCCACCTTTTCGGATAGGGACTCAAGCACGGTAAGCTTGGTCGAAACCTTGGAGCCCCCGACGATGGCGACCATCGGGCGCGCCGGGTTCAGCAGGGCTTGCGTCAGCGCGTCCAGTTCTTCGGTCAGGAGAATACCTGCACACGCAACAGGTGCATACCTGGCGATGCCGTGAGTCGACGCCTCGGCACGGTGCGCTGTGCCGAAGGCGTCCATCACATACACGTCGCACAGGCGGGCATATTTTTGCGCGGTTTCATCGGTATTTTTCTTTTCGCCTTTGTTGAAGCGGCAATTTTCCAGAACGACCAGTTCGCCTTCACCGACGTCAAAGCTGTTTTCCACCCAATCCTTGATCAGACGCACGGGTTTGCCCAGGCGTGCGGCGATATCGTCGGCAACCGGCTTGAGCGAGTTTTCTTCGGACCACACGCCTTCTTCGGGGCGGCCCAGATGTGAGGTCACCATCACTTTGGCGCCCTGTTCCAGGCAATGGTTGATGGTGGCCATGGACGCGGTGATACGCGCATCGGACGTAACCTTGCCATCTTTAACGGGAACATTGAGATCGGCGCGAATGAACACACGCTTGCCTTTGAGATCGAGGTCGGTGACTTTAATGACGGACACTGGAAATTCTCCGAATTTGGGGAAACGGGAGAGGCGGGAGGCAAGCCTGGCGGTTTTTCTTCATACCATGGTGCCCGGGCCTCACCGCAAATTATTTGGCGGCAATGCGGACCATTTCCAGAATCTTGCTGGAGTAGCCCCACTCGTTGTCGTACCAGGAAACGACCTTGACGAAGCTGCCGTCCAAAGCCATGCCGGCCTCCGCGTCAAAGATGGAGGTGCAACTTTCACCGCGAAAATCGGTGGACACGACCTTCTCATCGGTATAGCCGAGCACACCCTTCATCGATCCCTCTGATGCCTTCTTCATGGCGGCGCAGATTTCTTCGTAGGTGGCGTCCTTATTCAGTTCAACGGTGAGGTCGACTACCGAAACATCGGAAGTCGGTACGCGGAAAGCCATGCCTGTGAGCTTTTTGTTCAGTTCGGGGATAACCTTTCCAACGGCTTTGGCGGCGCCGGTCGAGGATGGAATGATATTTTCGAGAATACCGCGCCCCCCGCGCCAATCCTTGTTGGAAGGACCATCGACGGTTTTCTGGGTGGCGGTGGCGGCATGTACCGTGGTCATCAGGCCGCGCTTGATGCCCCAGGTGTCGTTCAATACCTTGGCGACAGGCGCAAGACAGTTGGTGGTGCACGAAGCGTTGGAAATGATGGGTTGTCCGGTATAGGCTTCGTCATTTACGCCATACACAAACATGGGCGTATCGTCCTTGGAAGGTGCTGACATGATGACTTTCCTGGCACCGGCGGCCAGGTGCTTCTCGCAAGTTTCCTTGGTGAGAAAAAGACCGGTGGATTCAATGACGATATCGGCGCCCACTTCGTCCCATTTCAGTTCTGCCGGATCCTTGATGGCGGTCAGGCGGATCTTCTTGCCGTTGACCACCAGCGTGTTGCCTTCGATAGAGACATCGCCTTTGAAGCGGCCGTGCACGGAATCATGCTGCAGCATGTAGGCCAGGTAGTCAGGTTCAAGCAGATCGTTGATGGCGACGACTTCGATGTCTTTGAAATCTTGTATTGCCGCCCGGAACACCATGCGTCCAATGCGGCCAAACCCATTGATACCGACTTTGATTGTCATGCTTTAAACTCCTTGGATAAAAAAAATCGGACGGCGGCGCGAAGCAATGTTCGTCGGAGCCGACATTGCCGCCCCTGCGTCGCCAATCTAAATGACGCTATTCACCGCTTTGGTTACATTTTCGACGGTGAAGCCAAAGTGCTTGAACAGATCGTTGGCGGGCGCCGATTCGCCAAACGTATCCATGCCAACCACCGCGCCTTCGAGTCCCACATATTTGCGCCAGTAGTCGGTGACGCCGGCCTCCACCGCCACGCGTCCTATGCCCTTCGGCAATACGCTATCCTTATAGGCGGAATCCTGGCGGTCAAACAGGTTTGTGCAGGGCATCGAGACCACGCGCACGTGGACGCCGTTTTCCGCTAACGCCTTTTGTGTGAGCATCGCCAACCCGACTTCAGAGCCTGTAGCGATAATGATTGCCTGTGGTTTTCCTTCCGCGGCCTCCGACAGGATGTAGCCGCCCTTGTCGATCAGCTCGATGGCGGCGGCGTCACGTTTTTGAAACGGCAGATTCTGGCGGCTGAAAATCAAAATCGAGGGGCCATCCATGCGTTCGATTGCACGCGCCCAGGCCACGGTCGACTCGACCGTATCGCAGGGCCGCCATACGTCCATGTTGGGAATATAACGTAACGTTGCCGCCTGTTCTACCGGCTGATGCGTCGGACCGTCTTCGCCCAAGCCGATCGAGTCGTGCGTAAACACGAACAGGTTGCGGATTTTCATTAGCGCCGCCATGCGCAAGGCATTGCGGGCATATTCCGAAAACATGAGGAAAGTGGCGCCGTAGGGGATGATGCCGCCATGCAGCGATAATCCGTTCATCACCGCGCTCATGCCAAACTCACGTACGCCGTAATAAATATAATTACCTCCCGTCCCGTGGCTGACGGCCTTCGAACCCGACCAGAGGGTAAGATTGGACCCGGCCAGATCCGCGGAACCGCCGACCAGTTCCGGTAATGACGGCGCCAGGCCTTCAATGGCGTTCTGCGAAGCCTTGCGGCTGGCAATCGTTTCCTGCTTGGCGTCGACACGGCCGATCAATCCGTCTACATGCTCGCGCCAGCCGTCCGGCAATTCCCCCGACATGCGCCGCGTGAACTCGGCGGCCTCGGCGGGATACTTCTCGCTATACTCGGCGAACTTGCGGTTCCACTCGGCCTCCAGTTTTTCGCCCTTTGCGCGGCCATCCCACATTGCATAGACATCATTGGGGATTTCGAATGGCAGATGATGCCAGCCGATATGAGGACGGGTGGCGGCTATCTCCAGGTCGCCCAGCGCGGCGCCATGGACCTCGTGGGTATCGGCCTTGTTGGGAGAGCCCATGCCGATGACGGTTTTGCAGCAAATCATCGAGGGTTTGCTGCTGGCCTGCTTGGCTGCTTCGATCGCCGCCTCGATGGCGATCGGGTCGTGGCCGTTGACATTGGGCACTACGTGCCAGCCGTACGCTTCGAAACGCCCGGGTGTGTCGTCGGTGAACCAGCCTTCCACGTGGCCGTCGATGGAAATGCCGTTATCATCATAGAAAAAGATCAGTTTTCCCAATCCCAGCGTGCCGGCCAGTGAGCAGGCTTCATGGGAAATCCCTTCCATCAGACAGCCATCGCCGAGAAATACGTAAGTGTAATGATTGACGATGTCAAAGCCGGGGCGGTTGAAATCCGCGGCAAGTATCTGTTCCGCCAGCGCCATGCCCACCGCATTGGTAAGGCCCTGTCCCAAAGGGCCGGTAGTGGTTTCCACTCCCGGCGTGTAGCCATATTCGGGATGACCGGGCGTTCTGGAATGAAGCTGGCGGAAGCGCTTGATTTCATCCATCGGCAAGTCGTAGCCGGTCAGGTGCAGCAAGGCGTAAAGCAACATCGAGCCATGTCCATTGGACAACACGAACCGGTCGCGGTCCGCCCACTCGGGATTGGCGGGGTTGTGGCGCAAATGATGTATCCATAATACCTCGGCGATCTCCGCCATGCCCATGGGCATGCCGGGGTGACCTGAATTGGCTTTTTGCA
>JAKDLC010000349.1 GCA_030453055.1 Nitrosospira sp. | reverse complement strand
CTTCCATTTCACGCCCACCTCCGCCAGTTGGCTCAATCAAGTGGAAATCTGGTTTTAAAGCTTGGACTATTTCGATACATCTAAGTGGCACGCGGCAGCACGGTCAGCACTCGCACGACGAAGGCATGCAGCTCGCTCATGTAGTTGCGTAGAAAGTCCGCCGTCCGCTCCTCTGTAACCTGTCCATCTTCCGTGATAAGTCCAGGCTTGAAATGGATGTGAGCCTCGACAGTATTCATAAGGGGTGAATTGCAGTAGCACAATACGCCGCGCAGATGGCTCTGAGCTAGCGCCGTCCCAATCGCTCCGGGGGAGGTACCGATTACGCCCGAAGGCTTGTGAGAGAAAGAGTTCTGGCCCCAAGGGCGGCTTGCCCAGTCGATCGCGTTTTTAAGGCCCCCGGGAATCGAGCGGTTGAATTCCGGCGTTACGAAAAGCACGGCATCGACATCGGCTACGGCCTTCTTGAAGGCGCGCGCGGCAGGCGGAAAGTCGGCATCGTAGTCCTGGCTGTAAATCGGCAGATCCGTGATCGGGATTTCGGACAATTCTAGTTCAGGCGGCGCCAGGCGCGCCAGCGCCTTCGCCAGCAAGCGATTGATCGAGGTGCTTGAGAAGCTGCCGACGAGGTAGCCAACCTTGTACTTATTCATATGAGTCTCCTTTCTGCGCGGTGCGCAAGATTAGGCCCGTTACTGTGCCGGGGCAGTGCGCGGGCAAGGATATAGTTGCTGCTGAGCGTGGTGCTCACCTACGTCGCGCGTTGACCATGATGATCGAGTTAAGCGATACGGCGGGCACGGATTTCGGTGCAAGGCACAGCAGTTAATCCGCCGATGCGCCAACCCTAAATCATTATAGGCGAGCCGTACCTTCCCGTATTTTACGTATAATAGCTTATACATTCAACATGAAGGAGGAAGATCACCATGAACATGAATGCGCAACCTAAAATTGTTACCCGCGAGCAATGGCTTATTGAGCGCAAGAAACATCTCGCACACGAGAAAGAACTCACCAAACAGCTAGACCGGTTGCGTGCCGAGCGTCGCCGGTTGCCGATGGTGAAAATTGAAAAGGATTATGTCTTCGAAGGGCCGACTGGAAAAGTGCGCTTGCTGGATTTATTCCAGGGGCATAGGCAGCTGATTGTTTACCACTTTATGTTCGATCCGGACTGGGACGAAGGCTGCCCGGGCTGTTCTTTCATCACTGACAATATAGGCCATCTCGCCCATTTATATGCCCGCAACACAGCACTAGTTCTCGTTTCTCGTGCACCGCTGGCCAAGATCGAACCCTTCAAGAAACGAATGGGCTGGACGACCCCGTGGTACTCGTCATTTGGCAGCGACTTCAATTATGACTTCCATGTCACACTCGACGAAACTGTAGCGCCGGTCGAATACAACTACCGGACCAAAGCGGAACTTGAGCAGAAAGGTGAAATTCATTTTACCCATGGCGAATCGCACGGCCTGAGTGTTTTCCTGCGTGATGGCGACAGTGTTTTCCACACCTATTCCGTCTACGCGCGCGGGCTGGAACTGCTCGATGGCACCTACAATTTCCTTGATCTTACGCCGTTTGGCCGGCAGGAAGACTGGGAGGGTTCACCCGAAGGCTGGCCGCAAACGCCAACCTATGGCTGGTTACGCCATCATGACAAGTATGACAAAACCATTAAAGGTTCTGCATCAGCTTGCCATTCCGCAGCTTAATGACTCATTTAAACACAGCAAAGGAGGGGGAACATGACAACTAACACTGTACAACTGAATCATACTATCGTTGCTGCACACGATAAGATGTCCGCAGCAATATTCCTCAGTGAGATTCTCGGTCTTCCAAAACCGTTTCAGCTTGGTATGTTTGCGGTGGTACAACTGAATGGCGGGACTTCATTGGATTTTATCAACAGCGAAGGAGAGATTAATTCCCAGCATTATGCCTTTTCAGTGACCGAAGTCGAGTTTGATGAGATTTTTGCACGCATTCGTGAAAGGCATCTTCCTTACTGGGCCGATCCTTATCGTACTGAACCCGACCAAATAAACACATGGGACGGTGGGCGCGGCGTTTACTTTGATGATCCCAACGGCCATCTGCTTGAGATCATTACCCGTCCATACGGAAGCGGTGGAACCTCGTCATCCAATCCTCATCCCTTGCTAAGAACGGCAACCGATGCTGAAAGGATGGAAAAACCTTAACAGGACTCCATCGTCTGCTCGGGCAGTTGCGCAAAGGTGATGCGTGCCGGAGGCGTGATCCTCGAACAGGTGGCGCGCATCGACGCCGGCAGCGAGCAGCGCATCGCGCTGCAAGTCCGTACTCTGCCGGTCGGAGTCCGACGACACGCGCATGTAGCCAACCAACATAAGCGGATAACCATTAAAATGAAGTTTAGCGGCGACTTGCAAGTCTTTCAGCCTCAAGTCAATGAGATGGACAAGCTGCATCGGCAATGGCTTTCCGATCTGGAAAGCTTCAAAAGCTCACTACGTGCGCAGTGCGCAGAACCCAAGGCATTGGAGTACGTGAATGAAGCGTTCGGACGCATTGTCGAGCGTATCAAAAAACTTGCAGGCTGAAGTTGGAGTTGGGATGACGGAAATTTCTGGGGTTCCGGCTTACAACCCCATATAGCTCGAAGAGCCAGACCCCGAAAGGACTTTGACCTTGGTGGTCCAAATACTAGTGTTTAATTGTATAAATTAGCGATTGTATTCCTAAGCTGTGCCCCCTTGACCTCACGCTTGCGCCA
>JAKDLC010000348.1 GCA_030453055.1 Nitrosospira sp. | reverse complement strand
CACCCAGGCGGTGAGATAATCGACGAATTGCGCGGAACTCAGGCTCAAACCGTCCGACGCCAAATGGTATTTGCCATCGTTAAAAAATTCCGAACTGGCGCAATCCAGCCCGATGGCGACATCCGAACCCGGCAAATAACCGGCCTGCTCGATGGCCTGCACGATCAGTTGCAACGCCGCTTCGTTGTTGGTCAGGCTGGGGGCGAATCCGCCTTCGTCGCCCACCGCGGTAAGCAGGTTCTTTCTGTCCAATAGTTCCTTCAATGTATGAAATATTTCGGCGCCGCAGCGCAGGGCTTCACGAAAACTCTGCGCCCCCAGTGGGATAATCATGAATTCCTGCATGTCGACATCGTTATTGGCATGCGCACCGCCATTGATGACATTCATCATGGGCACGGGCATGGACATCGGCCCGGCACCGCCCAGATAGCGATATAACGGCAGCCCAGAATCCTCCGCCGCCGCTTTCGCCACCGCCAGCGATACCGCAAGAATCGCATTGGCGCCGAGCCTTGATTTGTTGGCGCTGCCGTCGAGATCGATCAGCGTTCGATCGATAAAACCCTGCTCCATCGAATCCAGCCCCATGATGGCTTCCGCAATCTCGGTATTGGCGTTCTCCACCGCTTTCAATACGCCCTTGCCAAAATACCGTTGCGTATCCCCATCGCGCAACTCGACCGCCTCCCTGGTGCCGACGGATGCGCCGGACGGCACGGCCGCGCGCCCCAGCACCCCGGATTCGAGCAATACATCCGCTTCCACGGTAGGGTTGCCGCGCGAATCGAGAATTTCGCGGGCGATGACATCGACGATTGCACTCATGCTGTTTTTCCCTGGGTCGTTTATTTGAATTTTATTCAGTAATTCATAGGATGGGTGGAGCGAAGTGCAACCCATCATTGGCTTGTTTCACAGCCTGCCGGCGCTCAAACGATATTTTTCAGTTTGCCGGGAACCACCGCCTCGGGTGCAACAGGCTTTTGCGCAAAATCAATGGCTGCTTTGATAAATGCCGTGAACAATGGATGGCCCGATTTGGGCGTGGAGGTAAATTCAGGATGGAATTGACAAGCGACAAACCAGGGATGCCCGGTTTGCGGCAACTCGACCATTTCGCATAAGCTCTCTCCCGCCGACACAGCGCTTATGCGCAGGCCCGCCTGTTCCAGCCGGGGAATGTATTCATTGTTGACTTCATAACGATGGCGATGCCGCTCAATGATCTTGTCCGCTCCATAAATTTTCCGTACCAGCGACCCGTCTTTCAGCAAGCATTCCTGCCCGCCGAGCCGCATGCTGCCGCCAAGATCCGATTGGGCGTCGCGAACTTCCCGCTGGCCTTCGCGGGTGTGCCATTCGGTGGTCAGGGCAATGACGGGATAGGGTGTCTCGGGATTGAACTCGGTGCTGTGCGCGCCTGGCATTTCCGCTTTGTCGCGGGCGTATTCGATTACCGCGAGTTGCATGCCCAGGCAGATACCGAGATAAGGAATACGGTTTTCACGTGCGTAACGGATGGCCATGATCTTGCCCTCCACCCCGCGTTTGCCGAATCCGCCGGGAACCAGTATCGCATCCATGCCGGCAAGGCAATCGGTTCCTTGTTTCTCGATGTGTTCTGAATCCGTGTAGTGAATCCTGATTTTGCTGCGGGTATGAATTCCGGCATGAATCAACGCTTCCGACAGGGATTTATACGACTCGGTCAAATCCACATATTTTCCCACCAGCGCGATCTCTATCGTACGTTCCGGATGTTCCAGCGCATACACAAGATTCTTCCAGACGCTCAAATCGGCCGCTTTTGCAAGAAGATTCAGCTTGTGGCACACGATTTCATCCAGCATCTGCTCGTGCAGCAACGCGGGAATCTTGTATATGCTATCCACATCCAGCGCCAGGATCACCGCCTCTTCCCGCACATTGGTGAACAATGCGATTTTACGACGCTCGTCCGCCGGTAATTCACGCTCCGCACGGCACAGCACCACATCCGGCTGGATGCCGATCTCGCGCAATTCCTTTACCGAATGCTGCGTGGGCTTGGTTTTCAGTTCTCCGGCGGATGCGATGTATGGCAGCAACGTGAGGTGGATGAAACAGGTATCCTCCCGCGGAAGCTGCACCGCCATCTGCCGGATGGCTTCCAGGAACGGCAGCGACTCGATGTCGCCGACCGTCCCGCCGATCTCGACGATCGCCACCTGCGCGTCCCCCGCCCCGGCCCTGATGTGCAGCTTGATTTCGTCGGTGATGTGCGGAATGACCTGCACCGTACCACCCAGATAGTCGCCGCGCCGCTCCTTTTTGATCACGCTCTCGTAAATCTGTCCGGTGGTGAAATTGTTGCTCTTGCTCATCCTGCCGCTGATGAAGCGCTCATAGTGCCCCAGGTCGAGGTCGGTTTCCGCGCCATCCTCGGTGACAAATACTTCGCCGTGCTGAAACGGGCTCATGGTGCCTGGATCCACGTTGATATAGGGATCTAGTTTCAGCAGGGTAACTTTGATGCCGCGAGTTTCGAGGATAGCCGCCAGGGAGGCGCCCGCGATACCTTTCCCCAGGGACGATACGACGCCACCCGTCACAAATACATACTTTGTCATGGCTGCTTATGATACGCGAAAAGGCCGGCCCGAACAAATTGGCCGGGATGGGAATGCGGTTTTTCTCTGACCGGTAGATACTCTGTTCGATGTCAACAATATTTTCTGATTTTTTTCATTATGCAGGCACATTGCCCTCCGCCTACTTCCCCTTTAC
>JAKDLC010000347.1 GCA_030453055.1 Nitrosospira sp. | reverse complement strand
ATACGAAACAAAAGGCCAGCAAGGGCGCGCGTCAATTTATGAAACATCCGGGTTAAGCGGTACTTTTACCGGCACTACCCGGCTGGCTGCAAGTTTCGATCACATGCTCGGTACGCCGCCTGATGACCGGGCGCATGGGGATAGCGATCCACGGCGATGATTTCCACGCCCAGGCGTTGCAATGCGATAATGACCTCCTTGCCGAGTTCACCGCTACCCAACAGCATGACTTTAGTGGTGGATGACTCAATGGTAGCGATAGCGATCGGTTTATTCGTAGTCTGCTGACCTCAGCAATTTGCTTGCGGAAAAGGTTTCGGCAGTTGGATGATCCTAAACCTAACAAAAATTGAAAAGCCTATGAATCTTATTATCCAGGGACTTGAGGTCCAAAACCACGATTTAAGAGAGCTGGCGAAACTTGCCGGCGCCAACCATATCGAGCGTATCACAGGGCAGGCCTTCCGGCTTGAAAACGCCAGCCGGCGGGAAAACATACCGGAATATTGCGCCGAGGCCGAGCTGGATTTCGCTTTCGTCGAGCAAACAGCGCAGCTTGCCGATTTTGGGCTGGTGACGATGGATATGGATTCAACTCTGCTTGCGATCGAATCCATCGATGAAATAGCCGACATGCACGGCGTAAAACCGCAGGTATCCGAAATTACGCAGAGAACCATGCGTGGTGAAATCGTCTTTGCCGAGAGCCTGAGACAACGCACCGCATTACTGCAAGGCCTGGACCAGGATGCGCTGCAACAGGTTTATAGTGAGCGCGTGCGATTAAGTCCGGGCGCGGAAAGAATGTTGCAACGGATGAGCGCAGCGGGCCTCAAAACGATGGTCATTTCGGGTGGATTCACATTTTTTACCGATCGAATAAAAGCTAAATTGCGGCTTGATTACGCCGCCGCCAACACGCTGGAAATCGTTGACGGCAGACTTACCTGTAAAGTGCTGGGCGAGATTATCGGCGCGCAAGGAAAAGCCGATGCGCTAAAACGCGTGCGCGAGGAACTGGGATTGAAGCGGGAGCAGGTCATCGCCATCGGCGATGGCGCCAACGATCTTAAAATGATGGCGGAAGCCGGCGTCAGCATCGCTTACCATGCCAAACCCATCGTGCAGGAAAAGGCAACCTATGCGATCAATCAGGTCGGCCTCGACGGGGTGGTTAACCTGTTCGGCTAATTTTGTTATTTTCTATCTGAATCAGGTAGTTGGGCGGGGTGAAGTGTGCGGTTTTTTGGCGTGCAGGGAAAGGCGCAACGACGTGGAATGCGACCGCGCAGGGCGGAGCAGTGCCTTCCGCAAGAAGGTGCGACCCCGAAGCGGGAGCGGGCGCCCCATGCACGTGGAATGGCAGATTATCGCATCCCGTCGATCACATTTTTTTGCAGAATTCAGCCATATGAATCCGATGTACGGATTCAGGATAATCCTATCGTCCCATTTCCTGCTTGTATCGTCGCCACGCCGTCTCCTTTTTGAGCACATTGGCGACTACGCGCATCACGCTACCCACATTAACGGGCCGCTCACTATGTTCGACGCACCCGGTCAACTCGATTCCGGAATGCAACCTGCCGCTCTGATAGAGCGACCATATTTCCTGCCCATAGTCGGTGGTGAGCAGTTCGGGAGCAAAGCGGCCAAAATAGGCGGCCAGGTTTTCAATGTCTCGTACGAGCATACTTCGTGCGTTGTTGCTCGCGGCGTTAATGGCTTGGGGCAGATCGATGATGACCAGCCCATCGCTGCCGGCGAGTACATTATATTGGGACAGGTCTCCGTGGACGATACCGGCGCAGAGCATGCGAACGACCTGCCGCATCAATATGCGGTGCCATTCGCGGGATAGTTCTGCCGTCAGCACCAGATCATTGAGTCGGGGGGCAGCGTTGCCATTGGGGTCTGTCACCAATTCCATCAGCAACACACCCTCAAAGAAATTATATGGCTGGGGCACACGCACGTCGGCGGCGGCGAGGCGATACAAGGAGTCCACTTCAACGCTTTGCCATGCATCTTCCTGCGCCTTGCGCCCATAGCGGGTACCTTTCTCCATGGCGCGGGCGCGGCGGCTGTTCTTTACTCGCCGGCCTTCGGTATACGCCACGCTTTGGTGGAAGCTGCGTTTGTTGGTTTCCTTGTATACCTTCGCGCAACGAATTTCTTGTCCGCAGCGAACGATGTAGACCATGGCTTCCTTGCCGCTCATGAGTTGACAGATGACCTCGTCGACCAGCCCTTCCTCGACGAGCGGTTCAATTCTTTTCGGGATTTTCATAGGGTTTTATCCAAGCGTGCAATATTTGCTGCAAGCCGCTCTATCCTTGTTGAATTAAGTTAAAAGGGATTTTCCTGTGCTATCGCCGGCGTGTTCGACAAAACCGCGACAACGCTTCCTCACGACCGCCTGTATCTTGCCGACTTGCTGCGATTCCAGACCGCATCCGGGCTGGACCTGTCTCCACCAGCCCTCGTTTTCTTTGTATCCCTTGTATCCTCCGGATTTGCCGAGACCGGTTTTTTTGCTGTCCCGGCGCGGTCGAAATACAATGCGTCCGATAGTAATCTGAACAATGTGTTCTCTCTCAGTTTGGTAAACATGACGATCCCCCCTGCGGCGGTGGCTAAAACCAATCAACGTGAATGGAATTGTAGTCAGGAAAAACCTGCTTGGGAATGTGACATATTGCCGCGCGGCAATATGTCACACCGATGCTATTATCCTAAATCCGGTAGTTGGACGGGGTGAAGTGTGCGGTTTTTGGGGTGCAG
>JAKDLC010000044.1 GCA_030453055.1 Nitrosospira sp. | reverse complement strand
CACGGGGAGGCGGCACATTGTCGACGACATTGAAGTTGCGCCAGGTGACGTTATTGTTGTTGCGGATAAAGGTAGTGAAGTTGTCCCAGTCGAAAAAATCGGCCGGTGCGGGGCCGGGGTCGCGCGCCATGCTGAGAATGCCTACGAAGCAGTAATGTCCGGGCGCAGGGATGGCCGCGGACGGCCAGGTGATGGCATTTGAGACAGTCAGCAGATCGCCCGTCGGCACGCTCGGCAGGACAGTCGAGCCCAGCAGGGTCCATAGATCCGGCGTCAGAAGCGTGGAAGGCGGCGCCCAATAGACGGTAGCGGCCACGTCGGCGGCAGCGACGCCGCCCCGGTTGCGCACACGTACATAGACAAAATTATCCTGCCCGGCTTCCGCCTCGTGACCCAGCGTCATGTCGTTCTCCGTGCCGCTGCCCGCGCCGAAAGCGCCCTGAGGGTCCGCCTCGGCCGTCTGCCGCAGAATGATATCCGGGCTGGAGGAGATCGCGCCAAGGTGAGGGTCGCCGTTGTCGCCGACGAAATCCCGCAGGTAAACGTCGGGCGGCAGGTTGAGCATCATCCCATCGATGATCGCGCGCAGGTTGGGCATGACGCCGATGCGGTCCACGGCCGGATTCTGGGAGGGAGTTCCGTTTGCAGGATCGGCCAGGAGGGCGCGCATTTGTTCCGGATCGAGACGGTCGCCGCCGGGAAGCGCCTGGAAGCGCCTGGAAGCGCCTGGAACAACCCCTGCACGGCAAGCGCGGCGCCGGTGACGATCGGCGAGGCGCTCCATGTGCCGCTGGCGGCTTGTCATTTTTATCGAAAAAAATGAAAAAGGAAATTGTCATAATAGGGGGCGGCTTTGCCGGGATAAACCTGGTGAAGCACCTGGCCGACGAGACGGGGTTTCATGTCACGCAAGTCGATATGAATAATTATAATTTCTTTCCTCCGCTGCTATACCAGGTAGCCACAGGTTTTCTGGACGTATCCAACCTATGCTATCCCTTCCGCAAGTTATTTCATGATAAAAAAAACCTCAGCTTCCGCCTGGGCGAGTTGCAAAAAGTCATTCCTGAAGAAAATAAAGTGCGCTTGTCCACCTGCGAGCTCTCTTACGATTATCTCGTTCTCGCCACCGGCGCCGAGAGCAATTACTTTGGCATGGAAAACATTCGCAAGGCCGCGCTGCCCATGAAAACAGTGGATGATGCGATCGAGATACGAAATTACATGCTTGAGAAAATGGAGGAAGTCATCATTGCGGCCGACGAAACGGAAAAAAAAGAAACTCGCTACCGTCGTAATCGCCGGCGGCGGGCCCACCGGTGTCGAGATTGCAGGCATGTTGGCCGAGATGCGCGAGAATATTCTGGAAAAGGATTATCCTGAATTGAGCAGGCGAGGCGCGCGCATTTACCTGGTGGATGGCGCACCGGCATTGTTAATGCCGATGAGTGAAAAATCACAAAAATATGCGTACGATACCCTGGTGGAGATGGGCGTGGAAGTGCGGTTGAATACCCAGGTAACCGACTATATGAACGATACCGTAATCTTCGCAGATGGAGAGACGATTCAAACAAAAACGCTTTTCTGGACGGCAGGGGTCATCGCGAAGATATTCGAGGGTATGCCGCCGGAAGGTTATGGGCAGGGCAGGCGATTGCTGACGGACGAGTATAACAAGGTGACGGGAACACGGAATATTTATGCTATCGGCGACACTTGTTTACTGACCTCCGATGAGAACTTTCGCCGGGGACACCCGCAGCTGGCGCAGGTAGCACTTCAGCAGGGTAAAAATCTGGCTGAAAATTTTATTGCCACACTGCATGACAAGCCGCTAAAACCGTTCGTCTATCATGACAAGGGCTCTCTGGCGATTATCGGAAGAAGTAAGGCGGTAGCAGACTTCCCCAGACCTCGAATGCACTTTAACGGATTTATCGCCTGGGTGACATGGCTGTTCGTGCATCTTTTTTCCTTGATCACTTATCGCAACAGATTCATGACGATGGTCAACTGGGTTGTGGCTCTGCTTACCAAGGATCAATCCTTAAGAATGATTGTCAGGCCAAGTCCGGCGCGGAAGGTGCAACCGGAAGATGAGTAAGCCTCACCGGCGCAGCCAGTAGATCACGCCATTGAAATCGACGGGGCTGAATGCGGCCTGGGGCTTGTCCGCCGCAACCGCTGCACCCGATTCTTCTATCGCCTTTATGTATTCCTGAAAATAGCTGTCGCGGATCAAATCCGATCCCGGCCCGTACGTAGTGGTTGACGCGACGGCCTGGACGTTTTCCACCAATGCCTTCAGCGCTTTCAGTTCCTCCGAATGTTCGTCGGAACACCGGTAATTCAGTTCCTTTTCAAGCCAACTGACACGCGTGAATAATTCCCTGGAATTTATTATGTTTCGCGTATTTGTAATGGGTTTGGACTCCATGTGTTTTCTTTCCTTTGTGTCGAACCGTACAGAAGTATTTCCTTTTCATAGAATAGTATTACACAAAAGGTTCAGAAAGGTTCTCAGGTTTTCCGGTTATCACTGATGCCCGGTGAGAATGCTCTCCGGTGAGCTGATAGTAGGGCTAAAATGTAAGATAACGTTGGACCGTTCATTTTATCGGGAGAACTAAAAATGCTGGGTGACGGAAAATCGGTAGTCCTGTCGTTCGACGATGGTCCCGCGCCCGTAAGCGCGCTTGAAAGCATTCTTGAGACGCTGCAGGAGAATGGGATCAAGGCGGAATTTTATGTTCTCGGCAGCGAAGTTGAACAGTATCCTGACGCTGCGAGAATGATCGTCGGCCAGGGGCATGCTATCGAGAATCATTCATGGAGCCACGAAGATCTGTCGAGCGCGGTAAAGCAGGACGTCAGATGGGAGCTTGAGCAGACGCAGAATATCATCATAGCGACCACCGGGGTGACGCCGACGAGAATCCGCCCGCCGTACGGCGCGGGAGGTTTTCGCGGCAATCTTGATCCGGAGCTGATCGAAGTCGCCCGCGACCTGTCGCTGACGATACTCACCTGGGATATCGATACCGAGGATTGGAAAGCGCCAAAGGGATTGGGTCCGGAGAAACTAAGAAATATCGAGACCCAGTTTACGCAACAGCCGCGCAAGGTTTCGTTCAACATACTCATGCACGTGCAACCGGCGACGGCCAGGGATCTGTCGTCTTTTATCTCACAGTTGAGGGAGTGGGGATTTGTTATCGCGGAACCGTGATGCGTCGCCGCCGGGAATGGGACAGGCGGTATTGGCAGGTCGCCGTTGGGGCCGCATTCATGTTGTTGCCGGCGTTGTTGTTGAGCCCGACAGCGGGCTTTGCACAGGAATACAAGGAATACCATTGCGTACCGGACATTCAGTATGAGTGCGCAGGAGGTCGATGCGAAAAAATAGCCGATGGTTTCCGGCATGTGGAGTCGTTCGTTTATAATGCGAAGACCGGTATGCTTTCGGCGTGTCTGTGGACGAATTGCTACGCGGCCGCGGCGGCCGTATTCAACGACATGGCCTCGGAGGCAGCCGGGACGATCACCGCGATCGGCAAGCTGACGCCAACCGCTCATCCCGGCAATGAGCCGATTATCGTTTCATTGACAGTGGATACTCGCGACGCCGGCGAACCCGGTCATCGCGATGCCACTGATAAAAATACCGTCGGCTTTACTGTTGTCTGGGGCTATGGAAGCAAGGGGCTGACGCTGGACATGGGCCGGTGCGCGATTAAGGAATTACCGTGAAACATACTATCGCTTCATACGGCGCAATGCGCTTCGCTTATTGCGCCCTACACCCGGACTGCGCCTGAACATGGGCCGGTGCGCGATTACCAAAGAGAGGAAATGATCATGCATATACGCTCCAGGACTCATCGGCCGGCCATGGCGTTATGCGCTGCGCTCGCCGCTTCCCTTTTCGCCATCGCGCCACCCGCGTTCAGTGACGCTGCGGCGATGTGGATGATCGGACCGGTCTCGCTGACTGAAATCTCGGGCTCGGCCGGGTCGAGATTCACGCTGGGCTTGCCCGAGGGCACGCATGGCGTCTACGGACTGTGGTCGGCGGAGCGCAACGAGAAGCCTTGCTACATTGCGGTGATGAGGGAGAACGTCAATAATTTTCAGGATGATTCCGTCGCAACCCAAAAGTTGTGCGGCGCAGACGCGACCGGCGGCGAAATGAAAGTGGAATTCGGCGATGTGGAATTCGCGCAACGCACTTTCGTGCACGGGCTGCGGGTATGCACGAATAAAGACAACGGGCAAGTGAAGGGTTTCCAGATTCGCGGGCGCGTGATCGACGCCAACGGCCAAGTGTCCGATCTGCCGGCCCGCTACCCGGATCCGTCGGGTTCATCCGGCGCGTCTTCATTGGCTGATCTCAATGCGCCGGTCGCCCTACACCGCAAATGCGATAACTGGCAGAAATGGGTGGAGTGCCCGCAAGGTGCGATAGCAACCGCAATCACCGCCCATTTCGGACCGGAATCGAATCCACGCTACCTGACAGGCATCGCCCTGCAGTGCCGGACGGTCAGCACGACGGCCGAGCAGAAGTAGGCCGGACCCGGTCATTCCCGCGAAAGCGGGAATCCATGGGGCTTTCGGTTGCCCGAATTTACCCACTGCAGGATGACGGCCTGTTACAGTCAGTAAGAAGTAGGATGGGTGGAGTGAAGCGCAACCCATCATTTGATCATGGTTGATGTGTTGTGCAATTCGGGTTTTAATGGGTTGCGCTACGCTTCACCCATCCTACATAAGCTGGATTCCCGCTTTCGCGGGAATGACGAAGTAGTTGTCGGGTTAGTGCAGCGTAACCCGACAAGTAACCCGACAATGCCGGTCAAAAGTAGTCGTAGGTCGGGTTAGCGCAGCGTAACCCGACAAGTAAGCCGACAGTGTAAGTCAAAAGTTATCGAGCCACCGTTCCCGTGGCGGCTTTCTTGCCCAGATAGGCGGCCTGACCCAGGCCGAATATGGAAAGCAGCGTTTCATCGACATCCGGCATCGTGATCACGCGGCGGAACTCGATGTGTTCCATGAACCCGACTACGGAGATGGCATAAATGATAACCGCCAGGATGGTGATGGCTACCATCTGAAAGTCTCCGAGATCCGTACGATTGCGGTCGTCGCTTATCAGATCGGTGGCCCGCGGCGGTTTATCAGATATATCTTTCGGGGCCGGTTTGCCCTCCGCAGCGGCTTTCTCTTCCTTACCTACCGTGATCGCCTTGGCGCCCGTAAAACTGAGTACGCTGATGCCAGAGAGAATAAGCAGGTTCTGCGGGATATCCACCCCGCCGACGTAGCTCCAGTCGGTCGCCAGAATGCGGTGAGACACAATGGCGATGTAAGCGCTGATGACGAGTCCGAACCAGAGTACCGACTGGAATTTGGAACTGCTGTAGCGGTTATCCGCGCCGAGATAAAGGTCCGCCGGGCGGCCTCGGGTGAAAACGTAAGCCACGATCCAGACCGCGACCACCGCGCCAAGGAGCGATAACCAGCGCGCTGCGCGCCCTACGGCCTTACTCTGCCATTCAAGGGATTTTACGGTGTTGATTCCCTCTACGGCGCCGGTGCCCGCGCTACGGATGTAAGTTGCGTTTATCCCGTCACCGGGACGCATTGCCGATACCAGCGGTTGGAACTGGCTGCTTGTCTGGAGCGGCACATTGACGGCGTTCTGCGCCTTGTCCGGCTGGGTCCTGACGATGAGCCACGACATATCCGCGGCGATTTCCTTGATCGTGCCGCTAACCGTTGCCCCGTTAATTTTGATTTCCTTGAGGATATTCCCGTTGGGACCCGGCTCGTACGTTAGCGACACCAGATTGCCGGGTTTGGGCCAGGCGGCCTGAAGCGGCGACGAAGCTTCCCGCTTTGGGGGGAGAAACGTTCGCACCTCTCCCGTCACTGATTTCACTTCCAGCGGGTCCGCCTGAACAACAATGCCGTCGAAGGTGGAAAAAGGCGTTTTCTGGTGCTGCGCCTGCACGCCCGCACCCGCGGCGATCCCGGCCGGCGGTTGTTCCTGTGCGAAAACCGGCGCCGAAAGCGGAAGAAGCAGAAAAAGAGCGAAAGCGAACCTATATTTTTTGTTGAACATGATCAATCCTGATATCAGAAAAATCGCTGCCATGCACCGCCTTTCGTTGCGCACAAACAGGCATCGGCCATTTATGTAATATAGATTACTTTTCGGGTTAATCAAGATTTCGGGTCACTGTGTCCGGTTAAACCAGTGAGGAGTACGCACAGATCAAACTCTGGCGTGGGTTTTCAAGCAAATTATTTTGGTGTCGATTTGAAATCAACTGGCTCATATTCGAGCCGGAGTGGTAGGTCGGGTTAGCGCAGCGTAACCCGACGAAAGGCTTCAGAAGAGCATAGATTGGGGGTATTCAGCCTTTCTCACCCTGATGGAAGCAAAACGCCAGCAAATAAGGGGAACAGGGTTTCGATTTTCGAATTAAATTGTCGGGTTACGCTGCGCTAACCCGACTACACTACTCCCCCTTTACCCTGTCATTCTCGCGAAAGCGGGAATCCATGGGTTTCCGGTTGCCCGAATTCACCCCACCGCAGGATGACGGCCTGTTCCAGTCAGCGTCTGGATTCCCGCTTTCGCGGGAATGACAGTTTTTACAGGATGGGTGAAGCGTAGCGCAACCCATCAAAACCCAAATTGAACAACACATCGAGCCATGATCAAATGATGGGTTGCGTTTCACTCCACCCATCCTACCGAAAACCGTATAGGGGTATATTCCGGCACCCTCAGAAAGCCGTCGCCAGATACTCGAGCAGAAGTACGAGCCCATACCCCCCGGATGGCAGCGCTATCGCGGCGCCGAATATCGGATGCAGGGGGAACGGGAGAAATGCGCCCTGATGATTGTCGTTGATCTTGTTGATCGCCCACTCGATCTGCCGCTTTTGCTGCTGTTCGTCCGGTTCGTGATCGGCCAGGCCGATAAGTTGGACTTTCAGGCGCTCAATGGCTTTTCGTTTCGCTGTCGCGGCGGATTGCCGCAATCCGAAGGCATTGAAGAATACGAGCCCGCCGGTGAGAACGAAGAGGACAATGAGAACAATCGGAAAATCCCAATTGTCGAAATAAGTATGGCGGGCGATACCCAGCAGGACCATGATGATGAAGGGATAGTAGATGATATTGCCGAGGACTCTTGTCCGCTCGGCGATCAGTTCAATGCCCAGCCATTCAGTCAGATAATCCGGATTTTCCTCAGCCGGATTCTCATTGGCCGGATTCTTCTCGTCCGGATTCATTTTAGCGCTATCTATGCCTTGCCCTTGCTCCCGGGCTATTCTTGTCTGCCTGCCATTGGGCCAGCGTATCTTCTTCTCCGCAATGCAGTCCACCCACGCCCGGCAGATTCTCGTGGCGTCAATTACATAGAATATCAGGAACAGCATCGCGGTGACGCTCAGGTACATCGTATATTCGGCAGCTGTGAAACAGTCCGGGCCGCGGCAGGGCGTGAAAGGAAAGCCGAGCAGTTGTAACAGCAGCATTCCGGCGGCGATGGCGACAAACACCTGCAAACAAACCCGCGCGGCGACCACTTTTATGCCTCCATACGCCGTGCAAGCCCTCCACAGATCAGAGGCATCCACCCCCTCCTCAACTTGCGGGCGCCAATGATGTAACCCCACTTTCCAACCAAGAAACCGGGAAAATACTGATTGATCGGAGCCGGATTCATGCGGGAGCGCTTTTCTGAGATTGAACTTGCACGCCAGCAAGCGTTCGTTGGCTTTCAATTCGCGCCAGGAGTACCAGAGAAAAAAACAGCTCAACACCAGCGCAAGCAGGAAAATCGCAGCCGCCGGCCATGCGCTGATACCCTCGCTCAGGGAAAACGGCTCGCCCGCCGCATCCGACATCCTTTCGGTTACCCAAGCCGCCAGGACATAAATGTACGCGCCCACGAAGGAAAGGCCCAGCCAGAACCGTATATTTGAAAGAAGGCTGCGGCAGCGATCCCATACCGTGTTGCTGATCAGCGCGGCTACCCCGATGAGGCAGACGATCGCAAACAATGCGGACACCACGCGTTCCGGGCCGTTCCAGGGATTAAAGGCTGTGGCCAGATCGGGACGTGGCGGATGGATACTTCGAGCGTTTACAGAATCCGGCCCGTATAGCCGCGAATCGGGGAGACTGATATCGAAAGCGCCGTGCCTGCCAACTTCGTACAAACGCGGAGGGGGGTTCTTGAGAAATTTCTGTGCCGGCCCTTCGCCCGCATCGTTCAGTTGGAAGCAGTCCCCGCAATCGTCGGTGTTCACAATGTGATCCAGAGCCCATAGGGCCGCATAGAACAGAGACGTCTGGTAACCATCGCGGAACGGAGGAATCGGTCCTTGCAGCTCTGGCTGGAGTTTCAGGCCGAATTGCGACGCGATAATGAGATTACGCGTTGATTGCCACTGGTCGGGGTAGGCCAGCCTGGCGTCGAGATCGGTAGTGAAAAAGATTGCTTGCGGGAATGTTGGGCGTAGCGCCTGCAGAATCAGAAGCTTATCGTACACATCGCCCCCCAGTATACCGATCGCCTTGAACTCTCCGTTGACTGCCTCCTCCTGTTTCATAGCCGCTGCCAGCCTGAGGAGGTAATCCAGCTGGCTGCGGCCTTCCGGCTTTTGCGCCATCTCGTGCTCGGCTATCGGGTTCCCGCGCTCCGTTTTGTTTTTTTCCTGAGCCGCGCCCTTGCTCTTCTCATCCGCTTTCGCCGGCAATTCGCCGTCAAGCCCCGCAAGGTACGAATACTGGGTGATCCAGTCAGGCCATTTGTCTTTGCGCAATTCATTGATTTTCCCCTCCAGTTCCGTACTGTCGGCGCCAATGCCGTTTTTCATCGCCACCGCAGCAAAGGTGCGCGGCAAGGCGCGCCCATAGAGCGTGTCCCATTCCGAAATCAATGCCACCTTGTCGTTGTTGCAACCCGGGCCGGAACAGGGTTTTAACTCCACCTCGCGGCGCTTCAGTTCCTGAAGAAGATGCTCGGCCAGCATGGCATCCGTCCCGATGGTGCGCGTAAACTCGATCTCGGCCTTCTTGAACCTTTCCTTGACGATTCTGCTTGTATCGACGCAGGCTGGCTGGTGGGGCGAATCGTCCAGTAGAAAGGTGACCTCCGCCGTTGCCCAGGGCGAAAAGAATTTGGCGCCCTTTAACTCGCCCAGGCAAGCATGGGGAGTGGGCTGTAGCTCCTTTAGCATGGCGCTTAACCCGGTGGAAAACCGTGGCCCCAGTACCCGGTATATGTGATCTATCCCACACGTGTCTGCCTTTTTCTTAAGTTCTTCCGATTTGTCGAATGCCGTGCAGAACGCACTATTCAGATCCGCCACGAGATCGTTCAGAGACTCCAGTGGTTTTTCGCCGAAATCCTGCTGTTTGAGCCACAGGATCAGTACCGGTTTGCTATCACTCTTATTCTGCAGCTTGGCATTCTGCAGCTTGGCCTTTGGCTGAAACAACTCAACGGGAATGACCACTGGCTGAATCGCCGACCCCTTCTTTTCCTTGTCTATTTTACGGTTACATTTCTCGTCTATTTCGCGGTTACATTCCTTGCCTATTTCGCGGTTCCATTTGAAAAAACGGATGTAATCGCCTGATTCGGGCACATAACCCGCTACGCCCAAAGCCGACAGCAGGGCGTAACGGTCGTTGAGCCTGGACTCGGCGCCGCTGGAATAGGGGCTTCCATCCACGAACACCGGCAAGACGCGAAGCCCGGACCAAACCTCTATCGATTGCTCGATACCGGCAGTCAAATGTTTTTCGACGAAATCCGCAAGCGTGGAGCAGGGTGCGCCCTGTTCCTTGCCCTGTTTTGCCGGATCAAGCCGATGGGTCTCGACGGCCTTGAACGGGTCCTGCCACAGGCGTGCCTGAACCTTGCCCTCGTCGAGGACCACGTAAGTCGTTTTTTCCTTGTCGATCGGCCGGGAAGTTTTAAGCGAAATCTCCTGATAGACAAACAGACTGCCCGCCAGCGCCATCAGTGCAAGGACGCCGGCCAGCACCGGTCTGGATTTGTCCTCAGATTGCTCCGCCATGTAACGAGCCTTTGTCGTAACCGGGCCGCGCCAGTGCACGGTGCGGGAACCGGGAATTGTGTACTATCCCGGATGTTTCATAAATTGACGCGCGCCCTTGCTTGTCTTTTGTTTCGTATGGGAATTTTACTCGGTCGGGCGTATGAATCACTACGCCACTCCCTCACAAAATCCCCCTACAAAACAAAATCCTGCGCAATCATCACGCGAATTTATGAAACATCCGGGCTATGATTATTTATAGCATGGATGGTGGTAAAAGCTACATGGATGCCGGTTGTAAAGCCCATTTGATCACTCTCATGACAGATAAGCCGCGCCGGTTTGAGTTCAGGGAATAAAAGTCTTATAGTTACGTCGTTACAAAATTGGAGTGATAATTGTGAGTATATGAACAAGATACCTGAATCTATCTGAAAAGAACTGGCGGCGCTGGCTGCCAGACCTGAGAGTGAAATAGACTTCTCCGATCTTCCGGCTACCAAAGAGCAGGACTGGGAGGGCGCGCAGCGCGGCAAGCTTTACCGGCCGATCAAACAACAGTTGACCATACGCATTGATGCGGATGTGCTTGAGTGGCTCAAAAGTCAAGGCAAGGGCTATCAGAGCCGTCTGAATAGCATCCTCCGTTCCGCGATGCTCAAGAACGGTCATCGGTCTTGATCAAGCTGCAACCGTTTCGCCGCGGCGCAAAATGCCATTAATTAACATCGCTTTCTTCCATGAAGATTAAACTGAGTAGCGTATTGGTAGAAGACCAGGACAAGGCCCTCAAGTTCTATA
>JAKDLC010000346.1 GCA_030453055.1 Nitrosospira sp. | reverse complement strand
GCGATATGAGGTATGGAAAAGTCCTCTCGCAGATTAACGTTCAGTGCCTGCAGCAGGCCATTCAGACGCGCGAAGGTGAGTAGCGCGACGGCCAGACGGTGCATTTTTTCATTGATTGCGCCGTTTTCCTCGCCAAATCTGACCAATTCACCCAATTTATCGTGCAGGAGTTGGTTTTTATCCCGCAGCGCGATGATTTGACGCTCGCTGATGGGGATGGCTCCGCCACCGTGAGGATGAGGAACTTGAATATCCGCCAGCATGCCGGCATATTCCTCGAAAAATTGAGGATGCGTCAACAGGTATTGGGCTACTTCTTCTGAGCTAAACCGCATATTTGTTCCTGATTATCCTAACCCGGATGTTTCATGAATTGACGCGCGCCCTTGCTGGTCTTTTGTTTCGTATGGGAATTTTGCTCAGTCGGGCGTATGAGTCACTACGCCGCTCTTTCACAAAATTCCCCTACAAATAAAGTCTCGCGCAATCATCTCGAATTTATGAAACGTCCGGGCTAAATCCACCCTGTAGCAAACTCACTATAAGTCGATCTCTCCATCAAATACGGCAACGGCGGGACCGGTCATCCAGACCGGTTCAGTCCCGCCTTCCCAGCGTACGATCAAATCGCCGTCGACAAAACTGACCCTGACCGTTGGCTCCAGCAGCCCAAGTTTGATTCCGGTCACCGCAGCGGCACAAGCGCCGGTGCCACAGGCGAGCGTTTCTCCCGCGCCACGCTCATACACTCGCAACCGGATATGGCCGCGATCCATTACCTGCATGTACCCGGCGTTTACTCGCTGGGGGAAACGTGGATGACGCTCGATCAGCGCTCCTTCTGTCGATACCGGAGCATGATCTACATCCGCTACGCGTTGCACTGCGTGGGGGTTGCCCATGGACACGACGCTGATTTCTACCTGCCTGCCGCCGATATCGAGCGGGTAGGTCAGTGCGCGCTTTTCCGCAATGAAGGAAATTTCTTGCGGTTCAAATTCCGGTGCGCCCATGTTGACGGTAACGTCCCCATTGGCCTCCAATCGCGGGATGATCAGACCGGCGAGCGTCTCCACGCGGATTTCATTTTTCCGTGTCATCCCGCAATCATGTACGTAGCGAACGAAACAGCGCGCGCCGTTGCCGCATTGTTCCACCTCGCCGCCATCGGCGTTGAAAATGCGATAGCGGAAATCGGCATCGCCTTCCGCGGGTTCTATCATCAGGATCTGATCGCAGCCGACCCCAAAATGACGATTGGCAAGCCGGCGCAATTGCTCCGAAGTGAGGGGCACAGACTGATTCACGCCATTGATGACGACGAAATCATTGCCCAAGCCCTGCATTTTAGTGAACTTCAGTTTCATCGAGTTACCGTTCATCCTGACCATGTTCACCCATGCGCGGCCCGCCGGCGCAGAATCAATATCGCTTGCGCGCAAGTTGCCACTCCTGTGAGCGGGCGCTGTTTCATTCGATAATGAACCAATATGTCCGCGCGGGGCGGGATAAGTGGATCGAGAAGGATTATACTAACACCTGCACGTGGATACAGACTCGTTATTTGGCACCATCCGCAAGCGCCGGGCGCGCTACTGAACGCATGAGGTAACAGTGTATCTTAGCCACTTTGGGTTTCCCAGACAGCCATTCAATAAAATAGCTAGCGATTTTTTTTACGGTGGCGCCAACCGGGGCGCGACGCTGGACAAGATCTTGTATGTGCTTACGCATGGCGAGGGCGTCGAGGGCATCATCCAGGTCGTGGGAGAAACCGGCAGCGGTAAAACTACACTGTGCCGGTTGCTGATGAGTCGATTGCCCGCCAACCTGAAAACGATCTATCTCGCCAAACCGGATTTGTCGCGAGAAGAGCTTTTCCAATCGATTGCCGACGAATTAAAATTCGAGCTGCCGGAAAGCGACGCGGCCGCGGCGCCTACCATCGCCACGTTATGCGAACGGCAAGGTGCGTTGATCGAGCAACATGCTGACGGCAGACAGCTGGTGTTACTGCTGGACGAAGCCCACACCCTTCCGATGGAGACTCTGGAAGCGTTACGGCTCCTATACGAGCTCGAATCGTCTCGTCACAAGTTGCTGCAAATCGTCCTGTCGGGCCAAACCAAACTGAAAACTACGCTGGCTTTGCCGCAAATGCGTCAGTTCAGGGCTTGCGTCACCCATCACTTCATCATGCAACCATTCGACGCTGAAGCGGTGAGGGAATATCTGATCTTGCGCATGCGCGCGGCGGGGTATCGCGGTCCGGAGGTTTTTACTCCTGACGCGATACGTTTGATCGTGATGGCTTCCGGTGGGCTCATCCAGCAAATAGACACCCTTGCCGATAAGTCTCTGCTGGCGGCATCCGCCGCCCCTAACCGCGATGTCCGCGAGCAGCATGTCAGGGAGGCAGTCAGAAACGCCGAAGACTCCGGAATCAGGCATCGCTCCAGCTGGCGGGATGGGTCAAATTTGCTTGGCCACCGCGGAGTCGGGATGGGCGCCGTGCTTGCCATGGCGGCGCTGAGCGTGCTGGGCTGGCAAGTCCTGCACTCCGAGTCTACGGACGTCAGCCCTGCTTTGGCGCCCACGCCCGTTGAGGTGATGGCGTCAGTTCCGGTCCCGCCTCCCATATATACAACAGTAGTTGAAAAAGCCGCTCCCGGTCTCTCCCCTCCAGTTTCAGCGTCTGCACCGGGATCCACGGTGCCTGCCCAATCCGCGTTGCCCCCCCGGCCCCCCCGTCCGCCCCCCCCCGCCGGAACCGGAAACGTTGGT
>JAKDLC010000345.1 GCA_030453055.1 Nitrosospira sp. | reverse complement strand
CATTTTCGGTGAAAATGCTTTTGCTGAAGGTATAGGCGAAAAACTTTCGCCCATTACGCTGACACCCGCCTGGTATCTCATTTTGACGCCACCCGTGCACGTGGCGACCGCGCTGGTTTTTGCCAGTAAGGAATTGACACGAAACACGATTCCAATCAAAATACCGCCCTTTTCCGTCGAGCATGGGCATAACGATCTGGAACCCCTGGTATGCCGGACATATCCTGCGGTGGCGCTCCATCTGGACTGGCTCAGGCGGCTCGACAGCGCCAGGATGGCGGCGATGACAGGCTCCGGCGCTTGCGTGTTCGCCGAATTCGCCACACCGCAGGCAGCACGAACGGCGCTGGCGCAGGTTCCGGTCGAGATGAAGGGTTTTGTGACGCAAGGATTGGATCGTCATCCCTTGCATAATTTTGTGGAACGGTAATTTTGGGGAGTCGCCAAGTGGTAAGGCACCGGATTTTGATTCCGGCATTCGTAGGTTCGATCCCTACCTCCCCAGCCATTAAACGCCGGGCTCAGCCGGACGATCAGATGCTGTGCCCGCGTTTGTTCTTCATTTTCCGGTTTAGCCCGGATGTGTCATAAATTGACGCGCGCCCTTGCGGGTCCTGCGCAAGCATCACGCGAATTTATGAAACATCCGGGTTAGAACTGTCGACCTTTAGCCGCTGACTATGGCCTACGATAGCTTGATGGTTTTCACCGGCAACGCCAATCCCAAACTGGCGCAGGATGTGGTGCGTCATCTCAATATCCATTTGGGACGCGCAACGGTAGGCCGTTTCAGCGACGGCGAGGTGATGGTGGAAATCCTCGAGAATGTCCGCGGCAAGGACGTATTCGTTTTGCAATCCACCTGTATGCCTACCAACGATACGTTGATGGAGCTGCTGGTGCTGATCGATGCGCTGAAACGAGCTTCTGCCGGGCGCATTACCGCGGCGATGCCTTACTTCGGCTATGCCCGTCAGGACAGAAGACCGCGTTCGGTGCGGGTGCCGATTACCGCCAAAGTAGTGGCGAACATGCTGACTACCGTTGGGATAGACCGGCTGTTGACCATGGATTTGCATTCGGACCAGATACAGGGGTTTTTCGACATTCCCGTGGATAATATCTACAGTATGCCGATCCTGCTGGGCGATGTATGGAAAAGCGACTACCAGAATCTGGTAGTGGTTTCGCCCGATGTTGGGGGTGTGGTGCGGGCGAGGCAGATGGCGAAACGCCTGGAATGCGATCTGGCGATCATAGACAAGCGGCGCCCCAAATTCAATGTCGCCAAGGTGATGAACATAATCGGCGACGTGGATGGGCGCACCTGCGTTATCATGGACGACATGGTGGATACCGCCAACACATTGTGTGAAGCGGCCCGGGCATTAAAGGAGGAGGGGGCGGCAAGCGTGCTGGCTTATTGCACACACGCGGTATTGTCCGGTAACGCGGTGGAGCGCATTGAAAATTCCGTGCTGGATAAACTGGTAGTGACCGATACCATTCCGTTGCGCGCGGATGCTAAAGTCTGTGTTCGCATTCATCAGTTGAGCGTGGCGAGCTTGCTGGCTGAAACGATGCTGAGGATCAGTAATGAGGATTCGGTAAGCTCATTGTTCATGGAGTAAACCTTTATTAATCGGGGTCATCTGGTCGCGGATGCTCCATATTGGAGAAAATTACATGCAAATTGAAATCGGCGCCAGCAAGCGCACATTGCAGGGCAAAGGTGCGAGCCGCCGCCTGCGTGGTTCGGGCAAGGTTCCGGGAGTCATCTATGGCGGCGAGAACCCGGCGCAGTCAATCGAGCTGGATCATAACGGTCTTTATCACCAACTCAAGCAGGAGGCCTTTCATGCTTCCATCCTGTCGATGGATTTGGATGGGCAGAAAGAACCCGTGCTGTTGCGTGATATACAAATGCACCCGTTCAAATTGAAAGTGCTGCACGTTGACTTCCAGCGTGTCGATAGGAATAAGAAAATACATATGAAAGTGCCATTGCACTTCATTAACGCGGAGATTTCGCCGGGGGTGAAATTGTCTGGCGGTATCGCCAGCCATGTGCTCACCGAGCTGGATGTTTCCTGTTTGCCGAAAGATCTGCCTGAATTCATTACGGTCGATCTGATCGATCTGGCCGCTGGAAATACCGTGCACTTGAGCGATCTGAGGCTGCCGGAGGGCGTGGAAATTCCCACGCTTGGCAAGGGCGAGAATTTGCCCGTGGCGACCATTATCATTCCTCGGGCTGTGGCCGCCGAAGAGGCGGCCGCCACAGTGGCTGCGGCGGACATTCCGACGACTGCGCAGAAGAAAGAGCCTGTGGCGAAGGAAGGCGAGAAGAAAGACGCGGGAAAGAAGAAATAATCCCGGTTTTTTGATGCGGCCCGCTGGACTTGTAATCGGTTCCGGCGGGCTTTTCCTTTTTGATAAATCAGTACGCTATTCTGTCACGTTCGATGAAACTCATCATCGGTCTCGGCAACCCGGGCAAGGACTACGCCGCCACTCGTCATAACGCCGGGGCGTGGTGGATAGTTCGCCTGGCGGGAATATTGCAGGTTACGTTAAAAGCCGAGGCGAGATTTCATGGCTTGTGCGCAAGTACCGGTCGAGGCGATTCACAGCTGTGGTTGCTCAATCCTCAGACTTACATGAACGTCAGCGGGAAAGCCGTTGCGGCTTTGTGCCATTTTCATAAAATTCCGCCTGAACAAATTCTCGTGGCGCATGACGAACTGGATTTGCCGCCGGGTATCGCCAGACTGAAACTGGGTGGCG
>JAKDLC010000344.1 GCA_030453055.1 Nitrosospira sp. | reverse complement strand
ACCCCATCCCCTATTGAGATTATCGGCGCAATTCTGTTCGGCATAGCGCTGATTCATACTTTCTCGACAAAATACTTCGAGCAACTTGCGCATACCCATCCGCTCCATGCCGGTATCTGGCATTTTCTGGGCGAAGTCGAAGCGGTTTTCGGCATCTGGGCGATGATTCTGATCATCATGATGCTGATCATCGATGGTAAGCAAGCCGCTATCGCTTACCTCGATCAGCAGAGCTTTACAGAACCGTTGTTCGTATTTGCCATCATGGTGGTCTCTGGCAGTCGACCGATCCTGCAATTTGCCATGCTTTGCGTCAAAAAACTTGCTCGGCTCATTCCCTGGCCGGACGGGAAAGCGTTTTACTTCGTCACATTAGCGTTTGTCCCTTTGCTGGGCTCTTTTATCACCGAGCCGGCAGCCATGACATTGGCCGGGTTGATCCTGCTTGAGCGTTATTACTCCAGGAACATTTCAACCCGGCTCAAATATGTCACGCTCGGCGTGCTGTTCGTCAACATTTCCATTGGCGGAACAATGACATCGTACGCCGCGCCGCCGGTACTCATGGTGGCGGGTAAATGGGGGTGGGATACCACCTTCATGTTTACCACATTTGGCTGGAAAGCCGCTCTGGCGGTGCTGGTGAATGCTTTGGCGGCCACTCATCTGCTTCAAGGCGAACTATCGAAAATGCGAAGTGAAGAGCCGTCTGAGCGGCTCGAAGTTCCGCTGCCAGTGGTATTTGTGCATCTGGTTTTTCTGATCGGTGTGGTGGCGTTTGCCCATTACCACGTCATCTTCACCGGCCTGCTGCTCTTCTTTCTCGGCTTTGCACATGCGTATGAACGTTATCAGGATCGGTTGATCCTGCGTGAAGGATTAATGGTCGCTTTTTTTCTTGCCGGCCTGATTGTTCTTGGCGGGCAGCAGAGGTGGTGGTTGCAACCCATGTTGGCGGGGATGGACAGCACTACACTGTATTTCGGCGCCACGCTGCTTACCGCAATTACCGATAATGCGGCGCTCACTTATCTGGGTTCCCTGCTGGAAGGAACGAGTGCCGAGTTCCGATATTCGCTCGTTGCCGGCGCCGTCACGGGTGGCGGCCTGACCGTTATCGCCAATGCGCCGAACCCCGCCGGCTTTTCCATACTCAAAGGTTCATTCAAAGATGAAGCGATCCATCCTCTGGGCCTGCTGGCAGCCGCACTGCCGCCCACGGTGGTTGCCGTTCTTGCATTCCAGTTGCTTTAATTGCGGATCGGATTGCTAAAATGGCACTGTGGATGCGTCTTTCTTCAGGGTGCGTAAACTGTCATTCTCGACGCGTTGTATCATTTACCCGCCAGATCGACACCAAAACCCCGAAAAGATTATTTAACCGCGAACCTTGCGAACGAAACCCGTCTCCATCCATTTCTTGATGCGGTTGGCGTCGCCGATACGGGAATTCTTTCCCCAGGAATCAAGCAATACGATAATAACGGGTTTGCCGGTTATTTTTGCCTGCATCACCAGACAGCGACCGGCCTCACTGAGAAAGCCCGTTTTTGATACATCAATATCCCAATGTCTGCTGCGCACCAGATTGTTGGAATTGCTGAATCGCAGACTACGGTCTTCGTCCACAAAAGCGACCGCGTGCGCGGCGGTGGTAGAATATTCACGAATGACTTTGTACTTGTATGCAGCATCAACCAATTTTGCCAGATCCCGCGCCGTGGAAACATTGGCGCTATTCAACCCGGTAGCATCGACAAAGTAACTGTTACCCATGCCGAGTTCAAATGCCTTGTCATTCATTGCCGCAACGAATGCATGTATGCCTCCAGGATAAGTACGCCCCAGCGAGGCCGCGGCGCGGTTCTCTGAAGCCATCAGCGCCAGCCGCAGCAGCTCCCGGCGAGTAAGATTGGCTCCTACTCGCAAACGCGAGCGGGTATTCTTGATAACATCGATGTCGGCGGCTTCTATACTGATTCCCTCGTTCAGTGGCAGCTTCGCATCAAGTACCACTATCGCTGTCATCAACTTCGTAATGGAAGCGATCGGCATCACGGTATCCGCGTTCTTATTGAATAGAATACGCCCATGCTTGGCGTCTAGAATCAACGCGGCATGCGATCTGAGATTCAAGCCGCCCGGTTGAGCAAAAGCGCCACCGATAAACGCAAACATGGCGCAAACCGCCAGGATCATTTTTTTCATTTGTCTTATTTATTGGAAAAATTCATCCGCCCCCCGCGGACCGGGAAATTTGCACGGGGTAAGTTAACAAATAACGGCAGACAGGAAAAGAACTTTATAAGAATTCTCTAAAACAGATAGCCCTCGTATTAACAAAACATCTAAGCGAGGAGTTTAGTATCCCTTTCGAAGCTTCCATGCCTCGAACAACGCCACTTATTTTACGCATTCCTGATGATGCAAAGCCATTGGACTTAGGTACACCTGTTGCCGAAATAGGGTACTTCAACCTTCTCACCTCCCGGGTGAGCCCGCTATGACTATGGATTTAGGCGAGTTGCCGTGATGAATTTCACGTAACGCCCATCACCTGTGTAATCGCCAATTCCTCGAACAGGCGCGGCACGCGCACATACAGAGACGAATAACCCAGCCGACATGCCTGATGGGTCAAAGTACGGGCCATCCGGGTTTCACCCAATCCGGTTAGTCCCGTGATCAACACGTTCTGGTGCGCTTTGATCCATGAATATGCACTTGACCCGGATATTTCATAAATTGACGCGCGCCCTCGCTGGTCTTTTGTTTCGTATGGAAATTTTGT
>JAKDLC010000343.1 GCA_030453055.1 Nitrosospira sp. | reverse complement strand
ACGAAACAAAAGACCAGCAAGGGCGCGCGTCAATTTATGAAACATCCGGGTTTAAGACCCACGGATGAATCCGGTGTTTTTTGCGTAGCCAACTAAACTGAACGTTATCGCGCACGACTTCACTATTCACGGGAGAGCGAAAGATGACCAATTGTACCCTGTCACAGCACGAAAATCACACTCATTCACATGGTCCGCAGTGCGGTCACACGGGCATTATGCATGACGGGCATGTCGATTATCTGCACGATGGGCATCTGCACAACCCGCACGAGGATCATATCGATGAACATGTAATTGGTGTAACGGCCGCCAACCCGGAAGATTGTACGCCCGAACACCAATGCTCAGGCCATTCTCAGGGGCATATACACGGTCCCGGCTGCGGACACGAATCCATTCCCCATGGCGAGCATGTCGATTATCTGGTCGATGGACATCTTCATCACCCTCACAACGATCATTGTGATGACCATGGGCCGGTAAGGACTGCATAGCAGCCTGTCGAAGCATTGTCGTTTTCATTGCCGTTACATTGTCGTTACATTGCGGTTGAATTCAGCCGGCCCTCATATCTGCCTCGCCGAGAATAGGCAATGCCCGAATGTCGGGCATCCACCGGTTCTATGATTGTCATGATGGGGCGCATCGCTGATCGCTGATCGCTGATCCCTGCTCTGTCATGCTGTGCTGATTTCTCAGCCAGCTCTGCTCATTCCCACCCCCAACCTGTACTTTGGTCCAATAGAAAACCCGGCCATGGTGTACCTCTGTCCAATTGTGGCAAAAAGGCAGATAAGTCATAGTGCGCCGTCATTCATCAGTTCCTGCGTGCTTATGTAGGATGGGTAAAGCGTAGCGCATCCTGCTGAAAACCGTATGGAACGATATAGAACAATATCTGATTTTACCTAGTGGACTTACCGGAGAACGTAAAATGAAAAGAAATCTCGCCTTGATTATCGGCATTATGTTTATTGCGCCTGTTCAAGCAACACCCCTGGATACCGCCAGCTGGACCCATTGGACATCGTCCCCCGGCAGCATCGGCGGCGACTTTACCCAGGGATCCCACACTATCGACGTAACGTACAGCGGAAACGCGCTCGTGAATTACAATCCGGATATTTATGATGTTGCTTCTTCGTTTACCAGCGCTGAAGTGACCAATACTCCCGGAACAAACGGAACGCTCATCATGACGGGGGGTACGAACGAAATTAACAACCTTCATTTTTCCCAAGCCGTGATCAATCCGATCATCGACCTTTTCAGCGTGGGTCAGGGAGGGGTACCGGTAACATTCAATTTTCTAGACGGCGCAACATTCAGCATATTGAGTCAGGGCGCCGGCCATTGGGGTGGCGGTCTGCTCACTCAAAGCGGCAGTTCGGTCACCGGTTGGGAGGGCAACGGGCTACTCCAGTTTCATGGAACTTACACCGATATTTCCTTTATTACACCTGATTATGAGTTCTATTATGGCGCCACGGTCGGTGCGATCAATACCGTCATTCATGACGGCAAGGTCAGTGCAATAAATGCCGTCCCCGAGCCCGCGACATACATGCTGGTTTTAGGGGGCTTGGGATTAATAGCCTGGACGGCGGGTAGAAGAAAACGCGACGTCGATCCGGTCTGAAGCAGCATCCTGTTTACGACAGACGGCAGGGAGTCTTGGGATGGGCGCACGAACGGCCCATCCTTTTTCTGTTACGCTTATGCTAACCTAACCATAAAAATCGATCTGACCCGGAAGGAGCAGAATTGTCCGGTGAAACGGCAGTCAAAGATACCGTTGTGCTCGTGCATGGGCTGTGGATGGTTGGCTGGGTGATGAGACTGATGGGAATGCGGCTTCGGCGCTGCGGTTTTCATCCCGTTTTCTTCTCCTATCCTTCCATGCGCGGTTCGCTGTCGCAAAATGCGCTATTGCTGTCACGCCTTGTTGCAGGTTTGGCGGCGCAGCGCATCCATTTTATCGGCCATAGCCTGGGTGGCCTTTTGGTGCTGCAGATGCTCGCGGAATATCCTGACCGGCGGATCGGCCGCATTGTACTGGCGGGAAGTCCTTACAACGGGAGTTGCGTGGCGACGAAGCTTGCGCGCGGAAGGCCGGGGCGGTATATTCTCGGTCGCAGCCTCTTGCAATGGTTGAACCGGAAACCGCCCGCGCCCGAGGGTGTCGCCCGGTACGAGCTCGGGGTAATCGCCGGCCGCAGGAGCATGGGTGCCGGCAGGCTGATAGCCCGATTGCCGCGCCCCAATGACGGCGTGGTGGCGGTCGAGGAGACGCGAACGCCAAATACGAGCGACCGGATAGTGCTCGACGTGAACCATTCGGGAATGCTTCTGTCTCCGGAGCTGGTCCGTCAGGCATGCCTGTTTTTACGATCCGGCCATTTTTCTCACGATCTCGACGCATCATCCTGAATCCGGCGATTGACAACCATTTCAAGTCTGTTTTCCAGCTCGGCGTTATCCGGGTTATGCCTCGCAAAGCTTTTTTTGCAGGCTGGCCGTCACCCTTTTTGCAAGTCCGCCACAACTGCAGGATTTGAGATCATGACTTTACGAATCCGGCGTACCTGGCGTACCTGGCGTACCGTGAGGCTCAATTTTTCGGCAGGGCTTGTCGCTTTGCTTGCGGGGTGCGCCAACCTCGGCTATTACGTTCAGGCGGTGGATGGCCACCTGGACATTCGGGATCGAACCCGATCGATCAACGCGATTATCGCCGACCCCGATGCCAACCAGGCGTTGAGTCAGGTGGGGGCAATCATCAAGGCGCGCTCAA
>JAKDLC010000043.1 GCA_030453055.1 Nitrosospira sp. | reverse complement strand
GCGCAGCACGTGCCCATCATTCCCACCACTCCCCTCGTCGATGTAGAAAGTGTCGTGCATCGCCCGCGCCGGATGATTTTCCGGAATATTAAGCGCAGTGAAATTGTAGAAATCGGTTTCGATCTCGGGACCGGAGGCCACGGCAAAACCAATCGAACGAAACAACGACTGGATACGCTCCAGCGCAAGCGTTATCGGATGCAACCCGCCCGTTCCCGAACCACGCCCGGGCAGCGTTACGTCCAGCGCCTCCCCGATCAATTGTGCTTCCAGTTTTTTTTCCCGGATCGCATCACGACGGAGGGTAAGCGCCGCTTCCAACGCTTCCTTTGCCTGGTTGATGCGGCTGCCCATTGCAGGCCGTTCATCAGGCGAGAGCTTGCCCAATCCCTTCAGTAACTCGGTTAGTCTGCCGTTTCGGCCGAGATAGCGCGCTTTCGCCTGCTCCAATTCAACGGCATCGTCTATGCCATTGAACAGACTGACGGCTTCACTAAGGAGGGAGTCCAAGTTATTCATGAATACGCAAAGTAGGGAGGACTGCCGTGTCACCAAGAAAAAAGGAGGCAAGGCGTTTCTGCCTTTAGCCTCCTCGCGTCTTTTTTCGCTGCTACCGGCTAGGCCAGACTGGCTTTGGCCTGCTCAACTATTTTCACAAAAGCCGGCTTGTCGAATACGGCAATATCCGCCAGCACCTTGCGATCCACTTCAATCGCGGCTTTCTTCAAACCATTCATGAACACGCTGTAGGATAAGCCACACTCACGCGCAGCGGCATTGATACGCGCTATCCACAAAGCGCGAAACTGACGTTTCTTCTGACGACGATCGCGGTATGCGTATTGGCCCGCCTTCATCACCGCTTCCTTGGCGACTCGATAGACATTTTTACGACGTCCGCGATAGCCCTTCGCCAAATTCAGCACTTTCTTGTGCCGGGCGTGTGCCGTTACACCCCGTTTTACTCTTGACATGGCGATCTCTCCTTAGGCGTAGGGCATCATGGCGCGCACAGACGCAACGTCGCTGCAATGAACGCCGACGGTTCCCCGCAATTGGCGCTTGCTTTTCGTGGTTTTCTTCGTAAGGATATGACGCTTGAATGCCTGTGAACGCTTGACGCTGCCGCCAGCTCGCACCTTGAAGCGTTTTGCTGCACCACTCTTGGTTTTCATCTTTGGCATGACACTACCCCTGCTTTAACATGACGCCGGGTGTTTCCTGATTGGAACACTTTCAAGACCCGGAAATCACTTGTTTTTCCGCCCGCATAAGCAATCTGATCCATCGCGCGGGCTTCGTTCGACTTCACATATACCGGTTCACGCACGCGCCGCGTCCCGGCTTCTCAGCCGTCACCCCTGTGTTGGCGCCGAATCCACGCCTGCGGACGGTGCTGCGTTATTACCGGTTTCGGTGACTACCCTCAGCTTGGCTTCCCTCGGCTTCGCTGCTTTTACTTCCTTCTTTCGAGGCGACAGCACCATCACCATTTGCCGCCCTTCCATCCTGGGGAACTGCTCCACCACCGCATACGGCTCCAGATCGTCTCTCACTCTCTCCAACAAGCGCACGCCGAATTCCTGATGCGCCATTTCCCGTCCGCGAAAGCGCAATGTAATTTTGGCCTTGTCACCCTCTTCCAGGAAACCAATCAAGTTTCGCAGCTTGATGTTGTAGTCGCCATCGTCAGTGTTCGGCCGGAACTTGACTTCCTTTATCTGAATTTGTTTTTGCTTGAGCTTGGCTTCGTGCTTTCTCTTACTCTCCTGATAACGAAACTTGCCGTAATCCATCAAGCGACACACCGGAGGTCGAGCGGTAGGTGCAATCTCAACCAAATCCACCTCCGCCTCCTCCGCCAAAGCGTTGGCGACCGCCAGGGTGACTATGCCTATCTGCTCCCCCTCTACACCAATCAAGCGTACTTCCGGCGCATTAATCTCCTGATTGATGCGCGCTGCTTTTTCTTGAACTATAGTAATTCCCCCAAAGTCTGTTAATGAGTCAGGCCGCAGTTCTTATGAATATCTCCGGGATATCTCCGCCTTAAGGCGTTCAATCAACGCCTGTAAAGACATCTGGCCGAGATCGGAACCCGTACGGGTTCGCACGGCGACCATTTGCGCCGCCACTTCCTTGTCGCCCACTATGATTTGATAAGGTAATTTTCGTAAACTATGTTCCCGTATTTTATAGGTTATCTTCTCATTTCTCAAGTCCGCGTGCGCGCGAACGCCATTGTGCTTGAGCTCACCGGCCACCTTCCGGGCGTAGTCCGCTTGTCCTTCGGATATGTTCAGCACCACCGCCTGATACGGTGAAAGCCATAGCGGAAGCGCCCCGGCATAGTTTTCGATAATAATGCCGATGAAGCGTTCCAACGATCCGAGGATCGCACGGTGCAGCATCACCGGCGTCCGGCGCGAATTGTCCTCGGCCACGAATTCGGCCTCCAGCCTCTCCGGCATGGAAAAATCCATTTGCAGGGTACCGCATTGCCATACGCGACCGATGCTGTCCTTGAGGGAGAACTCGATTTTGGGTCCGTAGAAAGCACCTTCGCCGGGTTGCAGATCCCAACCGAGTTTCTTGTGATTCAATGCCGATTGCAGCGCGGTTTCCGTCTTATCCCATTGTTCTTCCGAGCCGACGCGTTTTTTCGGGCGGGTCGAAAGTTTCACCAGAATCTCGTTAAAACCAAAATCAGCGTAAACCTTCTGCAGAAGGTCAATGAATCGCACCGCCTCATCCTGCACTTGAGATTCGGTTCAAAAAATATGCGCATCGTCCTGGGTGAACGCACGTACTCGCATGATACCGTGCAGCGCACCGGATGGCTCATTCCGATGACACGAACCAAATTCCGCCAGCCGCAACGGCAAATCACGATAACTCTTCAATCCCTGCTTGAATACCTGGACGTGACCGGGGCAGTTCATTGGCTTGACCGCAAATTCGCGCTCTTCGGAATACGTAACGAACATGTTCTCGCGAAAATTTTCCCAATGTCCGGAACGCTCCCAAAGACCTTTGTCCAGCACCGATGGCGTGCGGATTTCGAGATAGCCATTGTCACGGAATACTTCCCGCATGTACTGCTCCACCTGTTGCCAGATAATCCAGCCATTGGGATGCCAGAACACCATACCCGGCGCCTCTTCTTGAATATGGAACAGATCCAGCTGTTTGCCGAGCTTACGATGATCGCGTTTTTCAGCTTCTTCGAGACGGCGCAGATAGGTGTCCTGGTCCTCTTTTCTGGTCCACGCGGTGCCATAAATCCGCTGTAACATTTCATTGTGCGAATCACCGCGCCAATAAGCACCCGCCAGCTTCATCAGCTTGAATACCTTGAGCCTGGAGGTGGCCGGCACATGCGGCCCTCGGCACAAATCGGTAAAATTTCCCTGGGAATAAAGCGAAACATCCTCGTCGCCGGGTATGGCTTCGATGATCTGCGCCTTGTAATGCTCGCCCTGGTTCTTGAAGAAATTGATGGCTTCGGAGCGCTCCCATACCTTGCGCTCTATTTTCAGATTACGCGTGCTGATTTCGGCCATGCGCTTCTCTATCGCCGCGAGGTCTTCCGGCGTAAATGGACGCTTGTAGGAAAAATCGTAATAGAAGCCGTCCTCGATCACCGGGCCAATGGTGACCTGCGCTTCCGGAAACAACTCTTTAACGGCATGGGCCAGCAAATGCGCACTGGAGTGACGAATGATTTCCAGCCCTTCCGCATCTTTTTCGGTGATGATGGCCAGGTCGCTGTCGGTCTCGATGCGGCTGGATGTATCCATCAACTTGCCGTTGACTCTGCCCGCCAGCGCGGCGCGCGCCAATCCTGGACCGATCGACGCCGCAATTTCGCCCACCGTTACCGGATGCTCATACCTGCGCTCTGAACCATCCGGTAGACGAATGACAGTCACACTTCTTCCTTTTATAAAGGCAGATCACAGCTATAGCCCGAATGTTTCATAAATTGACGCGCGCCCTCGCTGGTCTTTTGTTTCGTATGGAAATTTTGTTCAGTCGGGCGTATGAATAACTACGCCACTCTTTCACAAAATCCCCCTCCAAAACAAAATCCCGCGCGATCATCACGCGAATTTATGAAACATTCGGGATAGAAAATTCTCAAATTCCGGCTTATAGTTTGGCCTCGCGTTTGAGCAGTTCTTCGATCCTGAGACCTACTTCCGGTTTGCCCCCGAATACGGTCCCCACCTTCTTTTTATCGAGATGCTCCAGGTTGGTGGCATAGGCTTGAACCGGTAGCGGAAAGAATTTGACTTCTTTCACCAGCGTGGGCGCATTCTTCATATAGAACTCAACAAACTGCTTGACTTCAGGTTTTTCTGCCGACTTGATGTTTACGTAAATGAAAATAGGACGGGACAACGGTTCGTAGCTTCCATCCTCCACCGTTTTGACGGAAGGTATAACCCCGCCTTTGCCTCCATCAACGGCGACCGCCTTAACCTTTTTCTGATTCTCGACGTAGTAGGCGAAACCAAAAAAACCCAGCGCATTCTTGTCGCTCGCCACACCCTGTACCAATACATTGTCATCCTCGGATGCGGTGAAATCGCCGCGGCTCGATTTGGCCTTGCCGACGATGGCTTCCGTAAAGTAATCAAAAGTGCCCGAATCCGCGCCTGCTCCGTAGAGCTTGATCGGGTTATCCGGCCATGCCGGATTTACCTGATTCCATTTGGTGATTGTACCCTGCGCGGCCGGCTCCCAGATTTTTTTTAACTCCGCGACAGTGATAACGCGGCTCCAATCATTTTTGGGATTCACCACTACCGTCAACGCATCATACGCCACCGGCATTTCAACGTATTGAATACCCGCTGCTTTGCAGTCCTCCATCTCTTTTTTCAGAATAGGTCGCGAGGCATTGACGATATCCGTTTCACCACGGCAAAATTTCTTGAAGCCGCCACCGGTACCTGAAATTCCGACCGTTACTTTAACCGCACCCTTATTGGCTATTTGAAAATCTTCCGCCACTGCCTCGGTAATGGGGTAAACAGTGCTCGAACCATCGATTTTTACAATCGCGTCAGCCCCTGCGACACTGACGGCGCCGAACCATACACTCAGCACGGCCAACACTCCAACTGTCTTACTATCCGGCAATTTCAACATTTCATTCTCCATTTAATGAAACAGATACCATCTCTGGCGGCGTTGCTATGCTAAGTCATGAGTATTACCGTTTTGCGACAGCGGCGTTACGGTTGGCAGATTCACGCTACCGCTGTACTCCGCACGACATCAGCTATTTTCTCTGCCCAATGTTCAACTTTCTGTTCAGATTCACCCTCCACCATCACTCGTATCAATGGCTCAGTACCTGACGCGCGCAGCAGTACGCGGCCACTACCGTCAAGGTCGCGCTCTGCTTCTGCCTGAGCTGCTTTGATCGCGATGCTGACGCGCGCATCGAATCCTTTGGGAACCACGACATTGATCAGCCGTTGGGGGTAAAGCGTTACATCACCCGCAAGTTCGGCCAGGGTCTTGCTGGAGTCACGCACGGCATACAATACTTGCAGCGCCGAAATAATGCCATCACCCGTGGTGTGCTTGTCGGTGCAAATAATATGGCCGGACCCCTCGCCGCCCAGCTGCCAGCCTTTTTCTTGTAGTAACTCCAGCACGTAACGATCGCCAACGTTAGCGCGGGCAAACGGAATATGCAATTTCCCGAGACCGTTTTCGATCGCAAGATTGGTCATCAATGTGCCTGCCACACCGCCCTTGAGCAGGCCCTTCTGCTGGCGGTGTTTGGCAATGATATAGATCAGCCGGTCGCCGTCGTATAGCACACTTTCTTTATCGGCCATGACTACGCGATCGCCGTCGCCATCGAGGGCGACGCCAATATCAGCCTGGTGCCGTCTGACAGCTTCCTGCAATGCGGCGCTATGAGTAGCGCCGCATTCGTAGTTGATATTGAGGCCATCGGGCCGCACTCCGATGGCAACGACATCTGCACCCAACTCATGCAGCACATGACCGGCAATTTGGTATGTTGCACCGTGAGCGCAATCGACTACGATACGCAAGCCGCGCAGATCGAGATGATTCGGAAAGGTACTTTTGCAGAATTCTATGTAACGTCCTCGTGCGTCGTCGATACGGCGCGCCTTTCCGAGTTTTGCCGAAGGCATGGACCTGATGGGCGCCTTCAATCCTGCCTCTATCTCATGTTCAGTCGCATCGGGTAGCTTGTTGCCCTGCGCGGAAAAGAACTTGATGCCATTGTCTTCAAACGGATTATGTGACGCGGAAATGACAATACCCGCCTGCAACCGCAATGCGCGGGTGAGATAAGCTACCGCCGGCGTCGGCATCGGGCCCGACAACAGGACGTCCACGCCGGAGGCGGATAGTCCCGCTTGCAGGGCCGATTCCAGCATGTATCCCGATATGCGCGTGTCCTTGCCGATCAGTACCGCAGGCCGCTCGCCCTTGGACAAGTGCCAGTCGGAGGAAGCCAGAACTTTCCCGGCAGAATAACCGAGATGCATAACGAATTCAGGTGTGATGGGTTTTTCTCCTACACGCCCGCGTATCCCGTCAGTGCCAAAATATTTTCTTGTCATTGAAGAATCCGTAAATGGTCAGAATTGAAAAGCGGCGCAAACAACATTCGCCTTGCCATTTTTACTTTCTCATTGAGCCCACATCCCGCTACGGCATTTCTGGCGCCTGTGCAGTTGGAATGGCACAAAGATTATCGCTCATCTTTTTGTATGATCACAGGCAACCTTCGGTCTAACTGGCTTTCGTTCCAACGCCTCGCCCAGCATTGAGTTCTATATTTTGCTCGATGCTTTCTGGTCCCCTTGCCATGGCATCCAAGAAGACCATGAAATAGCTCTTATCAACGATCGCATTCTGACGCAGGATTTCGGGCAGCATCCGCGCATGTAGTTCTTGAAGGTTATACCAAGGCACCCCGGGATACATGTGATGCCCAATGTGGTAATTAATGTTGTTCCAGAACCAGGAATTTATCTGGTTACTAATAACAGTGCGAGTGCCGGCAAGTTGTCCGGAATTCCATGGTGTTCCATAATGCTCTGCCACAAAACGAACGCTATTGAAAAATCCGAAAAATATTAGCGGCCAGAACCAGATCGCAAAAACTTCCGATACGATTCCTTGACTGGAAGCCCATTTAAAGATAGTTACAAAGATTGCAATGTGCAGTGCAATTTCGCTCCAATGAATCAGTGCTTTCCTACCTTTGAATTTCTGTATGGGGAAAATAAAGATAAACTGGATCGCGGTGAGAAATACGCCAAACAAGGCATACGCGTAAAAAAGGAGATAGTCGACAATTCCCCGTTTACCCATGGTGAAGGCATCCGGATCTTTCGAAGAGCGGTTATGGCGATGATGCATGAGATGATCTTCCTTGAAGCAAATAAATGAGATCAGCATAGGAACTATGGCAAAAGAGCCAAACGCCCAATTTTTCCATTTTGTCTTAAATAGGACGCTGTGGGTGCAATCATGCATAAAAGTCATAATGCCCATCTGCATGTAGCCCATGGCAAAGTAACAGAGCCACGTGAGGGTCCAGTGGGAAGAGTTCCAGGCGAGCGCTCCTAATCCAATCCAAAATCCGTAAAACACAGGAATTTTAAGATTGGGTCGCCACTGATGTTGATAGAGTTTCTTTAGCTCAGCGGAATCAATGGGACCTGTCATAACTTAAATCGAAATACTTTTAGCATTTTTAATATTCCAATATTGCTTGTAATGCTGGGCGGAAAGCCTCTGTGGTGATCGGCGCAAGATTTTTCGACCATGATGCGCGTCCCACTTAAGTGTTTGTGGATCATAGCGCAAAGCTCAAAAATAAGTGAGAAATGAGCGGTCAACCGTCCAATTCAGGCTTGGCCGTGCACCGCATTATAAACCGCCAGCGCATCCCTGGTGGCTTTTACGTCATGTACCCGCAGAATTCCAGCTCCCCCGGCCCTCGCCAGTACAGCGGCTGCCACACTTGCGTAAATCCGGTCATTCACCGGGTTGCCGGTGATTTCCCCCAACATGGATTTACGCGACAATCCCACCATCACCGGAACACCCAACTCCGTGAAGCGGTCGAGGTGGCGCAGCAGTTCGATATTGTGCTCCAGTGTCTTACCGAATCCAAAGCCCGGGTCTATCATCAACTTTTCGCATGGGATCCCTGCGGCTTGCGCCGCGTTCAGGCGCTGCCGCAAAAAATCCTTCACTTCAGCCACCACATCACGGTACTGTGGATTGGCCTGCATGCTGCGCGGATCGCCCTGCATGTGCATGAGACATGCCGCGACGCCGCCTTCCGCAACCGCCTCAAGCGCGCCAGGCGCTCGCAACGCATTGACATCGTTAATCATGGCCGCACCGGCCTTGATCGCCGCGCGCATAACTTCCGGTTTGGATGTATCTACCGAAACCGGCGTATTCATGCCGACCAAGGCCTGCACTACCGGAATAGTACGGCGCAATTCCTCTTCCATACTTACCAGGATACTGCCGGGACGGGTGGATTCACCACCAATATCCAGCAAATCGGCGCCTTGTTCGATCAAGTGTACAGCATGCCGGACAGCGCTCTCGGTAGAAGCGCAAAGACCACCGTCAGAAAAAGAATCTGGCGTTACATTGACGATTCCCATGACGAGAGGCCGACATGGAAAGGGGTTCTGAAATTGCTTCAATGAAACGGAAAGGTTTTGTTGACGAGAAGGTGGAAAGGATGGATGCAGGCTGGGCGCTTGTAAGAATAAGGCGGGACAAGCCCGCCTTATTCGCTTCTACGACCTACCCCAACAGCCCGTATCTCACACTTCCTGAGCCGGAGTCGCCGTTGTTGCCGGCGCTGCCGGCGGCGTAGTGTCTTTCGGCGGCGGGGGTGCGGGCTTATTGGGCTTGGGAGCCCGCGGTGCACGACCTTCCATAATGTCACCGATCTGATCAGAATCTATGGTTTCCCACTCCAGCAGGGCTTTAGCCATGACTTCGATCTTGTCGCGGTTTTCCTCGATCAGCGTGCGCGCCAAGACATACTGTCCGTCAATGATGCGACGAATTTCTATGTCCACTTTCTGCATGGTGGCTTCGCTTACGTTCTTGTGCGTGGTGACGGAACGGCCGAGAAAGACTTCTCCCTCATTCTCGCCATATACCATAGGACCAAGGGAGTCGGACATACCCCACTGCGTGACCATTCGGCGGGCCATTTCGGTGGCGCGCTCGAAGTCGTTCGATGCACCCGTCGTCATCTGCCCCATAAACACTTCCTCGGCGATGCGTCCTCCAAACAGTACTGCGATATTTTGCAGAATCTCCTCGCGATCCATGCTGAAGCGATCTTCCGTCGGTAATTGCATGGTCACGCCCAGCGCACGTCCACGTGGAATTATGGAAACTTTATGCACTGGATCAGTTTTAGGCAGCAGCTGCGCCACCACCGCGTGTCCGGATTCGTGATAAGCCGTGTTGCGCCGTTCGCGCTCTGGCATCACCACGGAGCGACGTTCCGCGCCCATGAATATCTTATCCTTGGCGCGCTCGAAGTCGTCCATATCCACGAGCCGCTTATTGCTGCGCGCCGCAAACAGTGCCGCCTCGTTCACCAGGTTGGCGAGATCGGCGCCCGACATCCCGGGCGTGCCACGTGCGATGATTTCCGCATGCACATCCGGACCAATCGGTACCTTACGCATATGAACGTGCAATATCTGCTCACGCCCGCGTATGTCCGGCAGCGGCACCGTTACCTGCCGGTCGAAACGACCGGGGCGCAATAGCGCCGGGTCGAGTACGTCGGGGCGGTTGGTGGCCGCAACGACAATCACCCCGGCGGTTCCTTCAAAACCGTCCATTTCCACCAGTAACTGATTCAACGTTTGTTCGCGCTCATCGTTGCCGCCGCCCAGACCGGCGCCGCGTTGACGACCGACCGCATCGATCTCATCGATGAAAATAATGCAAGGCGCATGTTTCTTGGCCTGCTCGAACATGTCTCGCACCCTTGCCGCACCCACACCCACAAACATTTCGACGAAATCGGAGCCGGAAATACTGAAAAACGGAACCTTGGCCTCGCCCGCAATGGCGCGAGCCAGCAGCGTTTTGCCGGTACCGGGATTTCCCACCATTAAAACGCCGCGGGGAATACGCCCCCCCAACTTCTGGAATTTGCCGGGGTCGCGCAGAAACTCGACCAGCTCGGAAACCTCCTCTTTGGCTTCCTCGCAACCCGCTACATCGGCGAAGGTCACCTGATTGGTGGATTCGTCAAGCATGCGCGCCTTGCTCTTTCCGAATGAAAACGCGCCGCCGCCCCGGCCGCCGCCCTGCATCTGGCGCATAAAGAAAATCCATACGCCGATCAATAACAGCATCGGAAACCAGGAAACGAAAATATTCATCAGCAATGACGGCTCTTCCTCCGGCTTGGCCTCGATAATGACACCTGCCTTAAGCAGGTCACTGACCATCCAGGGATCCGACGGCGTATAGGTGGTAAAGCGCCTGCCATCGGATTTGGTGCCTTTCAGCGTACGGCCCTCGATGGTTACCTTGGCTATTCTGCCCTGTTTCACCTCATCGATGAACTGGGAATATTCCATCGGCGCCTGTGCCGTCTGCCGCGTACTGAATTGGTTGAACACCGTCATCAGCACCAGCGCAATCACTAGCCAGATGGCCATGTTTTTAATGAGATTGTTCAAGATAGCTCCTTGGCTTGCGCCGTCAAATCCTTGAATGGTTCATTCTAAACTCATTTCGAGTTTAATAATAGCGTGGATCATGCCGCCGCCCGTCCCGGTAAAAAACCTGCCCGCGGACGATTTACCCCCAATGTTTCATAGAATCCCGTTTTCCCAA
>JAKDLC010000342.1 GCA_030453055.1 Nitrosospira sp. | reverse complement strand
CGCACCGGTACTATCTGGTATTGCCGGACCTGGACAAGCGCACCGCCTTTATCGCCGCTCTCAGGCAAAAGGAAATCGGGACGGTCTTCCACTACGTTCCGCTTGACAGCTCGCCCATGGGGGAAAAGTATGGCCGCAGATCCGGCACGTTGACGCAAACACAGCAACTGAGCGACCGATTGGTGAGGCTGCCGTTATGGCTGGGGCTGGAGGAGTATCAGAGCGAAGTCATCCGGCACGTCGCTGCCGAGTTATGAAAAAAAGCCATGATCCCGAATCCGGTGGTTGGCCGCTCATTCCGCGTCGTTGTGCCTTGCCCGGCTCCTCAAAAATCGCACGATCCGTCCTGTCCGACCGCCGGATTTAGGATCGGGATAATGCAAATTCTTCACATTCTGGATCACTCCATTCCACTGCATAGCGGCTATACTTTCCGCACTTTATCCATTCTCAAGGAACAGCGTGCTCTGGGGTGGAATACTTTCCACCTGACGGGGCCGAAGCAGGAAAATTGCAGAGTACTTGAAGAGGATGTCTATGGATGGCATTTTTATCGCACCCCGGCCGCGAGTGGCCTGACGTCCAAATTGCCTGTCTTGAATCAGACGGCCGTCATCGATCGCCTGACTTGCCGATTGAATGAGGTGGCGGAACTTACCAAGCCGGATATCCTGCACGCCCATTCCCCTGTCCTGAATGCCTTGCCCGCTTTACGCGTGGGCCGAAGGCTGGGTATCCCGGTCATCTACGAAGTCAGAGCGTTCTGGGAAGATGCCGCGGTGGACCATGGCACCAGCCGCGAATGGGGGATTCGATATCGCCTCACCCGAGGGCTGGAAAGTTATGCACTCAGGCATGTTGACGCCATCACCACCATCTGCGAAGGATTGCGAGGGGATATAATCGGGCGTGGCATTCCGCCGGAAAAGATTACGGTCATACCCAATGCCGTAAATATAGAAGATTTCAGCGTGGGCGAGCGGCCTGATTTGCAGCTCGCCAAGGATCTCGGCCTCGATGGCAAGCTGCTGCTCGGTTTCATCGGCTCTTTCTATGCTTATGAAGGTCTGAGTGTCCTGCTGCGGGCGCTTCCGGAGATGCTTTCCCGTAATCCGAACATTCGCATCCTGCTGGTTGGCGGCGGTCCCCAGGAACAGGAATTAAAGGCGCTTGCAATGCAGCTGGATCTGCAAGACAAAGTGACCTTTGTGGGCCGTGTCCCTCATGATCAAGTGCAGCGTTATTACAATCTGATCGATGTGCTCGTCTACCCTCGGCTTCGGATGCGGCTCACCGATCTTGTAACGCCGCTCAAGCCGCTTGAAGCCATGGCGCAAGGCCGGCTTGTCGCGGCTTCGGATGTCGGCGGCCACCTGGAGCTTATCGAAGACGGAAAAACCGGCATCCTTTTCAAGGCGGGCGCCCCGCACGCCTTGGCGACGAGAGTTTTGGAGCTTCTTGCCAGACCCGATCTGTGGCCTGGTCTTCGGGCTGCGGCCCGAAGCTTTGTGGAAACACAACGAACCTGGCTGGGCAGCGTGACCCGTTATAAAGACGTCTACGGTCCGCTTGTTCACAAGGACATGCGGGAGTGAACGTATCGGGTATGCGCATTGGGCTGATTGGACCGTTGCCTCCTCCTTCCGGAGGGATGGCGAATCAAACACTGCAATTGGCAAAATTGTTGCGTGCAGAAGGCGCCACCGTGGAACTGGTTCAGGTTAATCGTCCCTACCGTCCACACTGGATTGGTGGACTCAAAGGAATACGAGCAGCTTTCCGGCTCCTACCCTACCTGGCTCATCTATGGCAATCTGCGGCCCGCGTGCGGTTATTTCATGTGATGGCAAACTCGGGCTGGTCGTGGCACCTCTTCGCCGCCCCCGCCATCTGGATAGCCAGGATCAGAGGGGTGCCGGTCATCATCAATTACCGGGGCGGGGAGGCGGATGCTTTCTTCGATGAAGCCTTTTCCTGGATCAAACCCAGCCTGCGGCGGGCAGATGCGATCATTGTTCCTTCGGGCTTTCTTGAAGCCGTATTCGAAAAGCGGGGTTTCCCGACCCGCATTGTCCCCAACATTATCGATCTTGGCCGCTTCCGGGCCGAAACACGCTTGTGGGATTCGTCGAAAACGGATTTCCCGTATATCATCGTTACCCGTAACCTGGAACCGATTTATGATAACGCCACTGCCTTGCGCGCTTTCAATATCGTAAAACGCAGGTTTCCCGCCGCAAAACTCACCCTGGCTGGCTCCGGGCCGGAGCAGGAGGCGCTGGAGAAGCTGGCGGCCGGGCTCGATATGACGGATGCGGTCACTTTCACTGGCCGTGTGGATAACGAGAGCATGGCCGCCCTCTACCGTAGCGCCGATGTCATGGTGAACCCCAGTCTGGTGGATAACATGCCCATCTCGATATTGGAAGCATTGGCCAGCGGTGTTCCGGTGGTGAGTACCAGCGTCGGAGGGGTGCCCTATCTGGTGGAGCATGACAAAACCGCGTTGCTGGTGTCCCCACAAGATCCTGACGCGATGGCGGATGCCATTTTTGCGCTACTTGATAATCCCGCCAGAGCCCGGCAAATCAGTGAAGCGGGCATAAAGTCGGTGCAGCAGTATACGTGGCCGAAAGTGCGTGACCGTTTGTTGCGGGTTTACGAAGAGGTGCTCACAAGAACACAAACGTCCGTAACAGATATCAAGTGAAGGTTAATCTGACGATCAAAATGGATTTATCCTGAATCCGGTAGTTGTAGCGGGCCTCACCCGGAAGGTGAGCGTCAAATAATACGAAATATTGTTATTAA
>JAKDLC010000042.1 GCA_030453055.1 Nitrosospira sp. | reverse complement strand
GCCTTTGAGGCGCTCACCATTCCAAGCCACCGGCTTTGCCGGTGGTATTTGACTTTTTCCTTTTTGTAGCAATGACTTACGTTTCTGGATGAGAACTAACTAACGAGTTATGAACTCATAGCAGAGTGATCGACAGGTCGGTTGCTCCATCTGCGGTTTTGATAGGCATTGGGCAGTACAGGATGCGAACGTTTGTGAATTAGACCCTCCCGTGTTGGAATTCGAATACCCCGCAGAAGCGGCAATTGTTGCCGCAAGTCCGATGCAAACAAGAGGATTCGCTGAACAATAATCCGTAAAAAGAATACCTATGCCTTCTTTCTGTAATCGTCTTTCAGCATGCCTAATGGCAGTTATCCCCTCGAATCTATTTTCCATTGCGCGATTAGTCCGATAATAACGCTCTAATCCATCAGGATCTTGATGGACGAGGGTGTAATTTTCGCCGAGCGAAACTACGCCGTAATAAACATAACGGCCAGCTGGCGTTCCATTCATCTTTTCATCATATCGATCGATATAGCGGGCGTTATGACTCGAATGAATATAAATAGCTACGCGGTCAAATACTGCAAGCTGAATTGCTTTAACTTGTCCCGGGGCGCAATTGGCCTTAATAAGCATTTTAAGCTGATTCAAAAACGCTGTGCGCGTGGCCTGGAGATCTTCGTACAAATATTTTCCCCACCTGAAACCATGAAAACGAGCATGAACAACAGGAATTGCCTGACATAAGGGCTGATCCATGTAGGCTTCGGCTACATGGGTGCCGATCACCTTGATTGTCCTATTATTGTGTAGACGTACCGGCACTTGGGCAAAGCGAGGACGAAGTTTCCAAGTATCAAGATCGCGGGTCGCTGGATCTATTTTAATGATCTTAAATGCGTTTTGTAGTGAGTGATGGTGGAGTTGCAAGAGAACGCTAGAAACCGGAAGAGTAGGTGTCGGTTTCACCATTCTTGAGCATGACGAGCAAATCACTATAACTATGAGAAAAAAAGGCACACCAATTTTCATTGTCTACACCCCTATCTTCCGGTGCCGCTGCACCCACCGGCAGCGTGAACAAGATAATTATAGCGATAAACAACCTATTTTCATGGCTGTTCCTGAACGGAGATTGATATCAAAACAAATTGGCTATTATTGCCCAACGCATCGAAAAATAATGGAATGGACGCCCACTACCCTAAACGGCATCGAAGCGCCAAAGTAACTTGGTTAAGGCACCTTAACAGTTTGCAGGAGACGCGACACGGTAGCGGGATGGACGTTGAATAGTCTGGCGACATCCGCTGCGGTCTTCTGTCCGGAATTGACCAAGTGCATGATCTCCTGACGCTGGTGTGTCTTGAGTTTTGGGCGCCGACCTCCGACACGCCCTTCCCTACGTGCGGCATCCAGGCCATTTCGGGTGCGCTCGCGCAGCATGGCCCGCTCGAATTCGGCAAATGCACCGACAATCTGCATCATCATACGGCCACCGGGCGAAGTGGTGTCAATCGCTTCGGTCAAGCTCTGGAACCCCGCCCCGGCATGCTGGACTTTTTCCATCAAGGGGTTGTAAGCCCAAACCCTCGGAATTTTCCCACGGTCTTTCAATCAATCTGTTAATCCAGTTTTATGTTTGCCAGCATTGTCTCAACATCGATTGGGTTATGGTTATTTCGAAAGGCATAATGCCCGAGGAAGTGGATATGCTGCCAAGCGACAGGCGAGATTTTCTTGAGGAGCTCCAGCGCTTTCTGATTGCCAGCTGCTTGATACCGGTCAAGCAACATCGACAGCAAGATCGAATTGTAGGTGTAGCGACCTGCAATCAAAAACGGCCCGACCTGCATTCAACGGCTTTTTCGACCGGAATTAACAGCGACCGGCGCCCACCTCAAACCAGAGATAATTGCGAATGAACCTGCATTCATCCGCACCGACCTGCATTTCATCGCGGCGAACCAGGAATAAGTGCGATTGACGTGCCCCTCATTTTAGATCGGCAATCCCGCCGCCGATCAGCATGGCAGCAAGTCTAATAAATCACGAAATTCAAGTATAGCTGGAATTTGAATATTGGAAAGAGATTATGGAGTACCGGAATGCGGGTTACAGCGCATTTGCGCGAGGCTGGTAATCGAGTCCAACAAACGGACGTTTGTTGGATGGCCTTGGGGTAGCTTTTAAGCTACAATAGGGCACATGATAGAACTTCTCCGATATCAGCGTGACGATGGGCGCGAGCCCTTCACTGAATGCGCATTCGGATTCGTTTGCGCCGGGTACAAGCCGGCAACTTCGGCGACTGCGAGCCGGTTGGTAAGGGAGTGGCAGAATTACGTGTTCATGTCGGCGCTGGATACCGTGCGTACTTTGGACGGCATGGAAAATCAGTGGTAATCCTGCTTTGCGGTGGCGACAAGCATTCGCAGCCTGCAGATATCAAGCAGGCCAAGGCACTTTGGATGGAATGGAAACGGAGGCAAGCATGAGCAAATTGAAAGGCGTCGTCTCGCACCACGAACGAGAAATCGCCGAATTGAGCGCTGATCGCGAATTGGCAGTCGAGTATTTGAAGGCAGCAATGGAATCGCTCGATAATCCCGACGACCGCGCTGCCGGCTTGTTGGCGCTTCGCACGGTGGCTGAAGCCTATGGCGCGGGCTTACGGTAGTTGCCGCCGAAGCTGGCATCAGCCGTGAATCCCTGTATCGCACGTTATCGCCAAAAGGCAACCCGACTCTCAAAACGCTGCTGGCGGTTCTCAAGACAGTCGGGCTACGATTATCGGTTGAATCCGAGCCTCACGCAAACGTTTAAAACGCTGCGCATGAGGCGTACCACCACCCGGTCCATATCCTCAAGGTGTGGCCGCAGCGTGGTCCAATGGAATACTGCGGCTCGAAGAGTTCAACCCGCGCATCATCGAACTCGCCACGCAACATTGCTGCTGAGCGCTGGCACCTGGTCAGTTGCATTTTATTCGGGTTTGCGCCGATCAAATGCAGGTCGGCCCGGCTGAATGCAGGTTTATTTGCAATTATCTCTGGTTTGCCGGGCCGATAGATGCAGCTAATGCTGGCTCAAAATCGCGCTAAATGCTGGTCGGCGCTGTTTCAAATGCAGGTTGCTACATCTAGACGCTACGCTATCTGCGCGATCCGCAACTGCAGCGGGACGTTCATCGTTCGCAAAATCGCATTGAGGCTTACCATCAATTGCGATCAGTGATTACGCAGGTCGGTGGCAAGAAGGAACTGATCGGCAAAACCGACCTGGATGTGGCGATCAGCAACCAATGCGGGTGGCTCATTGCGAATGTGGTGACCGCCTACAATTCGATCTTGCTGTCGATGTTGCTTGACCGGTATCAAGCAGCTGACAATCAGAAAGCGCTGGAGCTCCTCAAGAAAATCTCGCCTGTCGCTTGGCAGCATATCCACTTCCTCGGGCATTATGCCTTTCGAAATAACCATAACCCAATCGATGTTGAGACAATGCTGGCAAACATAAAACTGGATTAACAGATTGATTGAAAGACCGTGGGAAAATTCCGAGGGTTTGGGCTTACAACCCCTGTAGGCCTTCCTGCTCCGTGCTCCCGCGCGGTCAGGAAAACCTGGGGTGTCCCTACGTTTCCGTTTCCTTGAGAGCCCACGACTGCGTACGGACGTGTCGCATTAGCATGGCGCCGGGTATCGTGACATCCACCGCACGGTTGATCAGCAACACGATCGCGCTCTTGCGGCGCGGATCCACCGCCACATAGGAAGCAAATCCCGGTGTCATGCCGTTGTGCCAGGCAATCTCCTTGTTGCCCAGGAACCTGTCGAACGAGGTAGGTGTCATCCAGCCGATCGCAGCTTCTCGCGAGGGTGTCGGCAAGGTGCGCTGAAGGCTCGCCGCTGCGCCGGTGGGCGGGTCTTGCACGAATGCACACAGCAGCCGCAGCACGTCGGCCGCGGTTGATTTCAAGGAGCCTGCCCCGTCCAGGCTGCCTCCAGACCAATCAAGCGGCGCGGCGGGCGTCTTGCCGATGCCGTAACCCTGCGCGGTATCCGCAGGGGTGTTGTCGGGCCAGGCCACGAAGGTCGACGTCAAGCCCAGCGGTTGCAGGAGAAGTTCCTGAAGCAGTTCTTCGTAGCGCTGCCCCGACGTGAGCTCCAGGACATGGCCCAACAGCCCAGCACCGAAATTCGAGTAGCAGAACTTGCCTGGGTGCATCTCCACGCCGGGCTTGGCCAGGAAGGCGTACATGTCCGAGACGGTGAAATCTCTGGAGATGTTGTCGGTGCTGTCCGCTCGCTTCAGATAGTCAGGCGGAAATGCCGGCAACCCGGATCGATGGCTGGCCAGTTGCCGCAGCGTGATGTGGCGCACGGCAGGATCCAGCCGCTCTTCGCCGAGTACGGCCGCCAGCGTCGTGTCCAGGGTCAATCGGCCTGCATCGCACATCTGCTGCAGCGCGCTGGCCGTGAACAGCTTGGTGATCGAGCCGATCTCAAAGACCGTGTCCGCCCCCGTGGTGTGCCCGCCTTCCATCGACGTCTGGCCGTAGCCCTTGACGAACGATCGGCCGGCTTTGTACACACCGATGGCAACGCCGGGCGTCATCCCCTTGCTGACGAATTTGCCGATGGTGAAGTCCAGCCGTGATTGGAGATCGCGCTTGTCTGCGACGTGGGTCATGCGGTACCACACCGCCCCCGCAATCAATGCGGCGGTGGCGGCGAGGAACAACGCAGCGGTTGCAAGGCTCATCTTCAGGCTTCCGTTTCATCATGAGCGCAATGCATGTTCTCGTGGCTTTTACAAGGGTCACATCTGTCTACGCTTGTCCCGCGCAGAACTGTATATTCTTGCCAGGGTGGGCCGTGTTCACTTGCGCTTGATTCGAAACACCCCCACGGGCGTGGGGAAGACCCAGGCTCGGCACTTCGCCTGCGGTTTTTGCAGCTATGTGCACACTGCCCCTAATATAAATGGTGCGAAGCAGCGGGACGTACTTGTAACCAGGTATAGCGTTCCGTCCCGATTAACGGAGGTATCATTCCGCGTCAATTGCATCAATGGGCAAGTCCGCTTTTTACCACCTCCTCTGTCTCCCGCATGGTGTACTTCGAAACCACATCATGCTTGTTGAACATAACTACAAGCTCTTTCGTTTTTACGTCAGCGCCACTTGAAACCAAGCCGACAAGCGGGATGAAGTTTTGAGCTTGGGGAGTTGCTCGCGCATGCTTGTAAGTCCAGATCTCGTTGCCAGCATCAGTAAAGCTGACAACGGAAGGCTGACCCAGCGCGGCAATAACCTGGTTTTTGGTGGTCCTGCCTTCCGTTATTTGCTGGGAAATTGTTGACTGAGTATGATCTTTCAATTTCTCGTTTCCAGACGTTGCGCAGCCAGCTACTAAAGCAACCAGAACTGCACCTGCAAAACTTTTTACTATTTTCATTTCCTATCCTCCAATGGACTTTCGTTAAAAGCAGCTTTATAGCTATTGCTAATTGATGCTACGGATCGACATCATGTATCTAAATCAAGTACTGTCGCCCCTCTTGCAATGCCAGCTCATCATTGAAACTCACGGCGCCGGTGGCCTCAAAATCAATATCGTTTAACAGCCACCCCCACATCCGCCGCCGCAACCGCCACCGCCAGCATCATCCGTGCCCTCGGTAGCGTAGTCATTTTCAAGGGGATGGTAGAATCCATCCGGGATAGCGAGGGCTGCGTCGAGGGCAAACAGGAAAGGCAACCTGGACGGAGATTTTTGGTCGATTGCTTCCCACTTGCAGGCATACAGCCACGCGACCTTCAACCCTTGGACGATGGGTTTAGATTCCTTTAGGTCGTCCACACGGGTGTGGTGGAGAAAGCGCCCCAGCCCGTTTTTGCAGAACTCCGCATAGAGATGCGTGGACAGGATAAATGCGTGCCATGCAACGTCCACAACCCGGGAAGGCATGGAAACCATCTGCTGTCCTGCCGCATGACATAACTGAAAATACTGCCGTAGCCCTTCAATTATCGAAACCAACTGCTCGTCCGACAGATGCGGATAGCGTGTGGCGACCTCATCCTTGATTGCGGGCGGAAACTCATAGGTTTCCAGGAAAACAGCGCGCTGTATGCGTTTTTTTCTACTTAGCCATACATGCGCAACCGATATCGGAATCGCGAGAATAAAAACCGGGCCCCAAATGCTTTCGGCTGAAAAGAAAGACTCCAGCGAGATATAAAACGAGAAACAGGCCATTGCTAAAAACACCAACCATAATCCGAGAGGTGCGTCGAAGAGGTATTGCTTCGGTTTCACCAGGATCGGGGCTAAACCAGGCTGCTTGTTGGGGTTCAAGTCCTCTATTGCGTTCATTGTCTCCTCCTTGATTTAAAACGCATCAATGATGCTGCAGCGCCTAAAGCCGCATCGCTGAGCCGTTAAGTAAAAAAACACCTGAGCTTCTAACAGCACCGTCCAACCTTCCCTCCATAGCGGGCTGCCTGTCGCTCGCGAAAAAATTCCTGGTAAGTCATGAAGGCCTGATCCGGATGCCTGTCACGCATATGCGCGGCGTAGGCGCTGTATTCGGGTACACCTACCATCAGCCGCAGGCTTTGCCCCGCAAGGTCCAGGCTTCTCTTGATCGTCATGGATAACATTCGGATATCTCCTTACTTTCCTTTTGAAAAATCGTTCTGATGCCGAACAACAGGATGCTGATCAATACCAGCATGAACATGGCCGTGAGCGATGCATTGACATGATCATTAAAAATGACCTGTTGCATCTGGGCGGCGGATTTCGCGGGGGCAAGCAGGACCTCCTTTGCGATGGCCGTCGTATATGAATCAGCATGCGCAAGGAAACCGATGCGTGGATTGGAGTCGAAAATCTTCTGCCAGGCGGCGGTAAGCGTGCACACGATGACCCATGTAGCGGGGACCATAGTGACCCACGCAAAACGGCCGCGTTTGGTCTTGAACAGCACGCAGGTGCAGAGAATCAGCGCAATGCCTGCAAGCATCTGGTTGGCGATGCCAAACAGCGGCCACAGGGTATTGATGCCACCCAAAGGATCGACCACCCCTTGGTAGAGGAAATAGCCCCACCCTCCTACGCACAGACCAGTTGCGATAAAGCTCGCGGCGATAGAATCAGTACGCTTCATCGCAGGAATGAACGCGCCCAGCAGTGCCTGCAGCATGAACCGTCCTACCCGTGTACCGGCATCTATCGCTGTCAGAATAAATAGCGCCTCGAACAGGATCGCGAAGTGATACCAGAATGCCATCAAGCTCCTTCCACCTATTACATCCGATAGGATCTGCGCCATACCTACCGCGAATGTGGGCGCACCGCCGGTGCGGGAGATAATGGAATGCTCGCCCACGTCCTTCGCGGTTTGAGTGATCATCTCGGGTGTGACGTAAAAACCCCACTGGGATATGGTTTGCGCAGCTGATTCCGGGGTTGTGCCGATGATTGCCGCCGGGCTGTTCATGGCAAAGTACACGCCGGGTTCCAGGCTGGAGGCGGCAACCAGAGCCATAATCGCAACAAAGGACTCTGTCAGCATCGCGCCATAACCGATGAAGCGTGCATCTGCTTCATTGCCGATCATCTTCGGGGTGGTGCCAGACGAAATCAGGGAATGGAAGCCCGATATCGCGCCGCAGGCGATGGTAATGAAGAGGAAGGGAAACAGACTCCCCGACCAGACTGGACCCGACCCGTCGGTAAATTGCGTGAAGGCCGGCATTTTGAGTTCGGGGGAAATGAAGAGGACGCCGATCGCAAGTCCGAGAATGGTGCCGATCTTGAGGAAGGTGGACAGGTAGTCCCGGGGTGCAAGCAACAGCCACACCGGCAAGACGGAGGCGATGAAGCCATAACCGATCAGGAGCCAGGTGAGCTGTTCGCCCGTGAGGGTGAACAAAGCAGCCAGCGAGGGGATGTCCTGCACATACTGGCCACCCACAATCGCGAGCATCAGCAGGATAAAACCAATCAATGAGACTTCGCCAATGGCACCGGGCTGGAGAAAGCGTGAGTAAACACCCATCAAGAGGGCGATGGGGATGGTAGCTGCCACAGTGAAGGTGCCCCACGGCGATTCGGCCAGGGCTTTGACGACGATGAGTGCGAGCACCGCCAGGAGGATCAGCATGATGAAGAAGGTGCCGAACAAGGCAATCATGCCGGAGGCCCGCCCCATTTCCCGCTTGATCAGATCGCCCAGCGAGCGGCCATCACGGCGAGTGGAAATGAACAGCACCGTGAAGTCCTGCACTGCCCCCCCAAAGACCACGCCCGCCAGCAGCCACAGCATGCCGGGCATATAGCCCATCTGGGCGGCCAATATCGGGCCTACCAGTGGCCCGGCGCCGGCAATCGCGGCAAAATGATGCCCGAATAACACGTATCTATTGGTTGGCACGTAATCCAGGCCGTCGTTGAACTTGTAAGCGGGCGTCATGCGGGTGGGGTCGAGCCTCAGCACCCGCTCCGCTATGAAGCGGCTGTAGAAGCGGTAAGCGATTGTGTAGACGCATACGGCCGCGATGACAATCCAGATGGCACCAATTGATTCTCCCTGCTGCAAGGCGATGACAGCAAAGGCGCCGGTTCCCAAACTGGAGATTGCAAACAGTGCCGACTTACTCATCAATCTATTCATTTCTTCCCCCAAACATCGTAGTGATGCATTGCAACCTTCAAACGCTTTGCAGATAAAATCAGCCGAGCACAAATGGCTTTAGCGGCGGCTGACTCGGCTCGTTCATCTCATGCAAAACCAAAACCGAATCAGGTTGAAAAATCCTAGGTGAAGGGGTAACCAATATCTATATGATGTTTTGTGTACTTAGAAATACGTACCTGGAATTACGTACGTCACGTTGTGTACGTAATTGCGCCTGCCAGGCTTAAGCACTCGCCATAAACGGATAAGGCTATTTGAATAAATCAGAAGGGGAAATAGAGGCTTCTGCGTACATGAAACTGTGTAGGTAATCGTGCGTACGTGACGCAGGCCAAATCACTTGATATGCTTAGCCGACCATGAAATTCAGACAAAAGATCATCCTGTTCGCGGTTGTCCCGCTACTTCTGGCGCTGTGTGCCATTTCGTTGACAGTCTTCTATCAAGGGAACTCCTTGGCCAACCAGGAACGGGAGCTCATTAAAACTACCTATCTTGCAACCAAGGATAGTGAATTGAAAAATTATGTGGCAGTGGCAAAGCTCGCAATTTCACATCTGTATGAATCGGGCAGATCAGATGCCGCTACCCAGGATGCAGCCAAGGCAATTTTGGAGAGATTGGAATACAGCGTGGACGGGTACTTCTTCCTCTATGACTTTCGGGAGGGGACCTTGCTGATGCATCCCAAGCAAAAGGAAAAAGTAGGAATGAGCATGATCGGAGAGAAGGATCAGAACGGAAAACCGCTCATCAAGGATCTGATTGACATTGCTAAGAAAGGCGATGGTTTCTACGACTACAGCTATACGAAATTTTCCACTCCAACTTTGGAGCCCAAGCCGAAGCGAGCATACGTTGTTGGACTGCCCGAGTGGGGATGGATGCTGGGGACAGGCGTTTATCTGGATGATATCGACGCGGCATTGGCGGAGGCTGACAAAAAGGCATCGAACAATATCACTAGCACCATGCTATGGATATTGGTCATTACGGTGTTGACCTTGCTAGTGATAATTTCCCTGGGCCTGGCACTAAATATATGGGAACAGCGGGATACCTTGGAAAAAGCACGGAAACGGATCGCACGCGAGTTGCACGACGGGGTCTGCCAAAAGCTAGGGGCCATTAAGTACCATATGGAAGCTGCCATGCTTAAATTAATGAGCTCGACCCAGGATACCTTTGCAACACAAGACACGCTGGGGGAAATGGCGGGGAGAATAGCAAAAGTAAACGTGGAGATACGAAACATCGCGCATGAATTACATGCAAAAATATTAACGGACTTCCGTCTTGAACCGGCCATACGGCAGTTCGCACATGACTACCCCAATACTCCCATTACTTTTATTTCGGAGGGCGAGGTGAATAACCTGCCTATTTATGCTGAATGGGCATTATATCGAACCGCCCAGACAGCGCTTGATAATATACAGAAGCATGCCAAAGCAAGCCAAATAATCCTTCGTCTGGTAGGAGAGGAGCGTTATGTCACCCTTGAGATAAACGATGATGGCGTGGGTTTTGATCTCGATAAATACAAATTCGAAGGAAAAACTGGCCTTGGATTGCAAAGCATAAGGGAAAGGCTCGAAGATGAAAGAATCGATGGGAAATTGACTATCCATTTTTCGCCAGCAGGCACCACCATAACCGCCAGGGTACCCCGTAAACCCCGCAATATTTTCTTGATCAACTTCTTCCCATGGAAAAACAGCTGAACATCCTCCTCGTCGAAGATCAGCGACTGATGGCAGACAGCCTGAAAAGCTTGCTGGAGACGCAACCTGATTTTAAGGTAATTGCCATAACAAGTGACGTGCAAGAAGCGCTGCGTTATTGCAATGATCTGGCGGAGATTGATTTGATATTGATAGATATTCATTTGTCGGATGATGGGCCGAGCGGACTTGTGCTCGCAGAGCAGATCAAAACAGATTTCAAAAAAATGAAGATTCTAGTACTTAGCATCTATGACGACGCTCCGTACATCCAGCAAGCAAAACTGGTGGGTGCTAATGGTTTCATAAGTAAAAACGCTCCAGGCATTGAAACTGTACGAGTCATACGGGAGGTAGGAAACGGCAACGACACATGGCCTCTAAATGAGATCGAGGACATGCCGATTGAGAGAAAGCCTACGCCCACTGAATTACAGGTGCTGAAATATATTGCAAGAGGATTGACAACTGCCCAGATAGGAATACAGCTTGCCATGCTGGAAGCTACCGTTTCTGCT
>JAKDLC010000341.1 GCA_030453055.1 Nitrosospira sp. | reverse complement strand
GGTGAGGCCCGCTACGGGGTGAATTGCACGGTTTTTGCGGCGCATGGCTGCGTTGTTCGCAACGCCTTGGAATGGAACGGCGCCCCGAAGCGTCGCCCGAGGGGCCCCGCGAAGCGGGGATCGGGCAGCGTAGGGGATGCCGCGACCGCGTTCGACGTGCGTGGGGCGCCCCGCATCCCGCTTCGGGGTCGCACCTTCCTGCGGAAGGCACTGCTCCGCCCTGCGCGGTCGCATTCCGCGTCGTTGCGCCTTGCCCTGCACCCCAAAAACCGCACTTCACCCCGTCCAACTACCGGATTTAGGTTAAAATTCACGCATCCTTTCTCCGAAGATTCGGAAATCATGTGTGGGAGTACAGAAATGGCGGCAACCAGTCATGTCATTAGCGCAAGCACGGCGCCGGAGCTACAGACATCGGGATGGCTCAACACACCGCAGCCGCTTACGCTTGCCACATTGCGCGGCAAAGTAGTCGTGCTGCATACTTTTCAGATTTTCTGCCCAGGTTGCGTACAGGTCGGTATTCCGCAAGCCCAGAGAATATACCAGGAATTTGACCCGAAACGGATAGCGGTGATCGGGTTGCACACCGTCTTTGAACATCACTCGGTAATGGGTCGTGACGCGCTTGAAGTGTTCGTTCACGAATATCGGCTGGGTTTTCCGATCGGCATCGATAAATACGAGGGACCGCCCCAAGGCGTGCCGCTCACAATGCAGGCATATAAAATGCAGGGAACCCCGACCCTTATCCTGATCGACAAAACGGGCCGCGTCCGCTTGCATAAATTCGGTCATGTGAGTGACCTGACGGTTGGGTTCTCGATAGGCGCATTGCTGTCTGAGGAATTCGATGAGTCCGCACAAGCTCCGGGGGCGACCCAGGCAAACGCCGGAAGTAGTGCTTGTAATGACAACGGATGCAGCGTCTAACGGCGGAAGGGAAGGAAGGCGGTGTACTCCCACCATTGTGCCAGCCAATTCCACATACCATAAAATAAATCGCATCTATCCTGCAAGCAGGGCAATTTACGCCGGCAAACGGAAGAAGCACTCATGCGGGCATCAGCCACCCTTTGTATTATCGTGTGGTTTAACCCGTTCCGCAATGCCGGTGAGTACGCCAGCCGCGACTTGGCGCATGAGATCCGTGATGGCGTGAGTCAACTGCATGCCGGCTTCGAACCGGGTATGGCCGACCGAGGTCATCTGATGGTTGAGCGCCGCAAGCGTGTCTTTCAACTGGGAACCGACAGCCGTTCCATTGCGCTTCGCGTGTGCGACCAAGTCGTGCAGGATTTCCGACACCGCTTTCTGGGCGCTGGCAGCCGATGCTTGCACGACGTCAAGGAAAACGGGTTCAACGCTTTCGAGATCGGCGCGCACACGGGTGAGCTCCTCGTTTGAAAATTTCTGCGCCCGGCCCGTCGCCTCTTCCAAAGCCAGCTTGGATGCTTCGGCAAACTGCGCCAATGCGGCATCCAGCCCGGCAACCGCATCGCGAATTGGCGTCAGCGCGGTGTGCGCCTGTGCGTTGGGGTGTTGCAGGTTTTGCTGCGCCCCTTCGCGCACTCCCTGCATCACGGCCGTCATGATACGCCGCAGGGATTCGAGATCGTGGTGTTGTGAGCTCAGTGCTTTGACCGTCATGTGTTGCACTGCCCGCTTGACGTCACCCCCTTGTGCGATAGCGTTACGTACTTCCGTTTCGAGCGTGGCGGTGCTCACAGTTGTCTTTTGAGCGCCTTCGCCGCCGGTTTTGTTCCGCATGATAGAACCTCCTGAGGTAATTAACTGATTGATGTGTAATCCGTTTTCCGCGTTATGCCATCAGCCGGCTGTGAGCCGGTCAAGGCCGCCCATATAGGGTAGCAGGACTTCAGGAATCGACACGCTGCCGTCGGCATTCTGAAAATTTTCCAGAAGGGCCACCAATGTTCGTCCCACAGCCAATCCCGAGCCATTGAGGGTATGCAAAAGCTCCGGTTTGCCCTTCTCGTTGCGAAATCGCGCCTGCATGCGCCGCGCCTGAAACGCCTCGCAATTACTGCATGAGGAAATTTCGCGATAGCAATTTTGCGCGGGTAGCCATACTTCAATATCGTACGTCTTGGCCGCTGAAAAACCCAAGTCGGCGGTACACAGCTCCATTACGCGATAAGGCAGCTCCAGTTTTTGAAGAATCTTTTCGGCGTGCCCGGTCAGCTCCTCCAGCGCTTCATAGGATTGCTGCGGATGCACAAGCTGCACCAATTCCACCTTTTCGAACTGGTGCTGGCGAATCATTCCGCGCGTGTCTTTGCCATAGCTGCCCGCTTCGGAGCGAAAACACGGCGTATGTGCAGTGAGTCTAATGGGAAGTGATTCAAAAGCAACAATTTGATCACGCACGACATTCGTGAGCGGAACCTCCGCGGTGGGAATCAGGTACAGATTATCCTCTTCAAGCTGATATTGCGGGTCTACCGGCTGCGGGTCTGCCGGCTGCGGGTTTGCCGGTTGCGGGTCTGCTGGCGGCGAGCCTTGGTAATCCTCATTCCGCGGATGACGTTCAACCGCATTGAATTTTTTTCGGGGAATCTCGAATATCTCTTCCTTGAATTTTGGCAATTGTCCGGTACCCCGCAAACTCTCCGCATTGACCAGATAGGGCACATACGCCTCGGTATAGCCGTGCTCCCGCGTGTGCGTATCCAGCATAAATTGCGCAAGCGCGCGATGAAGGCGCGCAAGCCCACCTGTCATCAGACTGAAACGCGAGCCGCTGAGTTTCGTGGCGGTTGGGAAATCGAGTAAACCCAAACTCTCGCCGATGCTCACATGATC
>JAKDLC010000340.1 GCA_030453055.1 Nitrosospira sp. | reverse complement strand
TTTCTTTTCAGCTCCTGGCGTATGGGGTTGAATAAAAGTGCGTTATTGCGCGTGACGGATGAACTATCTTTTCAAACCGAGGGGGTGAGGTATTGGATATTCACGAGTATCAGGCGAAAGAGATTTTGACAAGATATGGCGTCAAAATCGCGGAAGGCGGCTTGGCTTACAGTCCCGAAGAAAGCGTGCAACGCGCCAGAGAGATCGACGGGAATGTTTGGGTGGTGAAAGCGCAGATCCATTCGGGCGCCCGTGGCAAGGCCGGCGGCATCAAGGTATGCAAAACGCATGATGAGGTTGAGGCGGCCGCGGAAGAATTGTTGGGAAAAAGTCTGGTGACCCATCAAACCGGTCCGGCGGGGAAAATTTGCTCGAGAGTCTATATCGAGGCGGCGACGCAAATTGATAAAGAAATGTATCTCTGCTTTCTGATTGATCGAAGTTCTGAGCGAATCGTCATGGTCGGTTCCTCCCGCGGAGGAATGGAAATCGAGGAGTTAGCCGAAACCGATCCCGATGCGATCAAAAAGATTTACATCGAGCCCGCTGTCGGTCTCCAGGATTTTCAGGCACGGGAGATGGCTTTTACATTAGGGTTGGAAGCTACGCAGTTAAGCCATGCCGTCAAAACCATAAGAGGCTGTTATCGTGCCTTGCGCGATTTGGACGCCAATATGCTCGAAGTCAATCCGCTTGTTATCACCGGTAGCGGCGAACTCATCGCACTGGATGCAAAAATGAGTTTTGACGATAACGCTTTATTTCGCCGCCATGAAATTACCGAGTTGCGTGATAAAACCCAGGGAGATCCTCGCGAAGTGGCGGCGGCGGATCAGGGATTGAGTTACGTTGGTCTGAACGGTGACATTGGCTGCATGATCAATGGTGCAGGCCTGGCTATGGCGACCATGGACATGATCAAGCTGGCTGGAGGAGAACCTGCGAACTTCCTTGATGTCGGAGGCGGCGCGTCGGCTGAGCGTACGGAAAAAGCGTTTCGCCTGGTATTGGCCGATAAGGGCGTCAAAGCGATGCTGGTAAACATATTTGCCGGGATTAACCGTTGCGACTGGATCGCCCAGGGCGTCGTGCATGCGGTGAAAAATATCGACATGAAAGTCCCATTGGTTGTGCGTTTATCAGGTACAAATGTCGAGGAAGGCCAGCGAATCATTGCGGAAAGCGGTTTACCCATCGTGACAGCGGCAACGTTGGCGGACGCGGCTGATAAGGTTGTCCAGGCCCGTAACGAAGTCGTTGCGGAAGAACACGGAAGGAAATAAATGGCAATTCTAATTAGCGCGAGTACGCGTATTATCGTTCAAGGTTTCACTGGTAAAATAGGCACCTTCCACGCGCAGGACATGATCAACTATGGGTCCAACGTCGTTGGGGGCGTCACTCCCGGCAAAGGCGGCATGCAACACTTGGGCCTGCCTGTTTTCAACACCGTAAAAGAAGCTGTGCAAAAAGTCGGCGCCGAAGCCAGTATCGTATTTGTCCCGCCCGCATTTGCCGCGGATTCAATCATGGAAGCGGCGGATGCCGGCATTAAATACTGTGTGACGATTACCGATGGCATTCCAACTCAGGACATGATGACGGTGAAGAACTTTTTGCGCCGTTCTCCCATCCAAAATAGAATGGTGCTAACCGGACCAAACTGTGCCGGCACGATTAGCCCGGGACGGGCGATGTTGGGAATCATGCCCGGGCATATCTATATGCAAGGTAGCGTCGGAATTGTCGGTCGCTCGGGAACGCTGGGCTATGAAGCCGCCGACCAGATGAAAGCATTGGGTATTGGCGTCTCGACTTCAGTGGGTATCGGCGGTGATCCCATTATCGGCAGCTCGCATCGTGATATTCTGGAAAGATTCGAAGAGGATATCGAAACCAAAGTCGTGCTCATGATCGGTGAGATCGGCGGACCCCAGGAAATTGAAGCCGGCATTTTCGCCAAAGAACATATGAGCAAGCCGCTAATTGCCTATATTGCGGGTTTGACCGCACCGGAAGGCCGACGCATGGGGCATGCCGGCGCGATTATTTCGTCAGCAGGTGAAAGCGCCGCAGAAAAGGTAGCCGTGCTGAAAGAGTTGGGTGTCACGATCTGCGCGACCCCCGCTGCAATGGGCGACACGGTTGCAGGGGTGCTGGTCAGGATGTAAGTTTTTATACAGCTGGGTTTATCTATCAGTTTGCGGAGGCGTAGGATATGGCAATCTGGATGACAGCGTTAAAGATCATTCCGTGGGGAGATGTATTGGAATCGGCGCCGCATATCGTCAAAGCGGCAAAGCATCTCTTTACCGCAACAAAGACGGATGCAAGCAGTTTTGCGGAAACCCCGGATTCATCAGCCGGCAAGGGACCCGCTCATTTGCTGGATCAAAGAATTCGCCTGTTAGAGACAAGAATCGTTGAATTGGGCAATGAACAGAAATCCTCCACCGAGCTGATCAAATCGCTTGCCGAACAAAATGCGCTTGTTGTTGAGGCCATCGAAGTGTTTCGGGTTCGGGTGAAGATTTTGCTTGTGGCCTGTATCCTGCTGGTTGGCGTGCTGGCTGGCTTGGTATTCTGGCTGGCAATGGGTCGGTGATGGCACCCCTTGAGCGCAACGCTACATTGGAGCGGATGTGCAACGTGGAAATACAAGAGGTCTTTTCCACAGAGCGATATAAACCCGCCTTTCGCTTGGCGCGCATTATCTGGGTTGTGCCTTTCGCAGGTTTTTCACGCCTCGGCCATAATCTCGGGTGACAATTCTCTCCGCCTGTCTTCACTGGTCGATTTATCCGATGATTGAAGCGGTATTGGTGGTACCAGAAAGAGACTT
>JAKDLC010000339.1 GCA_030453055.1 Nitrosospira sp. | reverse complement strand
TCAGCCTCCCGCACCGCCTGCTGAAATATTTTCGTCCATGTCCCGGTTCGGCCCCCGGGGGGTCTCAGCGTCGTAAAAAATCCGCTTGATTTTGCAGAGAAAGCTTTCCCGGTCTGGCGTGGTGTACCTGCACGATCCCGATTTCCCTTCCGCCGATGACCAGCCTGATGAAGAATCGGCCTGATCCGGTGTGCCTTGCGTCGAGGCGGAATTGCGATTTTTTTGTGACCGTGTGGTTCCTTCTTTGGCGGCGTCTCCCCAGCCTTGACCGGATACTGGGGCGCCGCCCTTTTCTTCCGAGTGGGTTTGCGCGTGTGACATGCTCGCGGCGCCGAAAATCATAATGCCGGCAAGTACCAAAAACCGGGCGGCGGAGCTTTTCAGAATGGGAACGGGCTTCATGATAATTTCTCTCCTATTGGGTCAAATAGCTGAATGAAATACTACGCCCATCCCTCGGGTTTTTCCACACATCGATCAATAACCTGAATCCGTAGCGGGCCTCACCCGGAAGGTGAGCGTCAAATAATAAATACGAAATATTATCAATCATAACACTGGTCTATTAAATGAGCGGTCAACTACCGGATTAGGTTAAATGAGCGGTCGACTACCGGATTCAGGATAAATCCAACGGGAATGGGGTATCAGCTTGTGACGCAAGGAAAACGCGGGTTGGAGAGGGGGTGGGCTTGCGGCAAAGCTGATGTGCCAGGTTGACTATTGACAGGCTGCAACTGCCGGTTTAGCGGGCGACTTACGTTCCGGGATGTCTTTCTGCCATCGCCCTATTTGATTGCGACCCGTTTTTCCATCGTGGCGCCGCCGTCGACGTTCTAAAGCCGGCGAAGAAGCAGCGGAAGAAATGGTTGTTCAGCGAAAAATTGGAACGATCAATGGAGACTTCCACCATCTTTCCGGGATGGTGGAAGTTTTAATGATTTGTCTATACTTGCTCGCCGGGCTTATGCGGCAGAACCCATAAAATCAGGACTGGTGAGACGCCGTCTTGCAACAAACCCGATCAGACCGAGTCCAGCCAGCAGCATGGCATAAGTTTCCGGTTCGGGAACGGCTGAGACGAATCCTGCTACATCTGTCAGTATGATTCGTCCGTCGAGCGGCTGAATTTCGCGCGCATTACCATCCGAAAAAAGTGCAGTGAAGGCATTAATTTGCGCAGCGGACAGGGCTAGCGGCTCGGCCAAGTCAACCCAGGTCACATTTTCCGAGAAAGGGGGCGTTGTCAGCGAACCGGAGTAGCGGAAAGATTGCAGATTATCCGGCAGAAGCGTATTCAGATTGAAGTGATCGACGCTAAGTGCGTCCGCGTCAGGCTGCTGCGGCAGGTGAGAGAAAATCGGGTCAAGCGCGCTTTTGAATGTGCCTTGCTCGATCCACCGGCTGACAACAAGAAGGTTGTCAAGATTGGCGGCGGTGTCGGTGAATACCAGATGCATTTCCATCGGCATCGTCTGGCCATTCAATAAATGCTCCGCGGGCGTATGGAAGTGGAACTGAGCCAGATTCCACTCATCTCCGGACAGCATCAGGCTCCCGGCGCCGGCATTGACGTCGGCCCGGATGTTTTTTTCGTCATCTGGGGTGCCGGTATTGATTACGGTCAGTGGCGTGTCAGAGCTTAATGTGAATTGCAGCGGTGGCAGATTTCCGAAAAATGTACTATCCGAACGAAAGTTGACGGGGCTTTGCGAAGCTGCTTGCGCGGCGGACTGGCCGCATAAAAAAAGCGCGCAGGCGAACGAGACGGATGGCAAAAATCGGGACGAACGGTTCATAGTTAAGCTCCGTAAAAAAACGATGTAAATTTATTATCAAGAATGAGGTTGGCGCTACTTTTAAAAAGTAACATATGCTCTGTGAAAAAAGTGTTACATATATGTTAAAAATTTGTTAACCCGGATGTTTCATAAATTCGCGTGATGATTGCGCAGGATTTGGTTTTGTAGGGGGATTTTGAGAGAGTAGCGTAGTTATTCATAAGCGCCCGGTGCGCCCTGGCCCAGGCTCCCATGGCAATCTTGACAATAAGTCTCATAGATCTCGCCGCCGCGCCGGAACTGCCTGTCCACCTCATCGCTAAGCTCAGGGGCTACTCCTCTGGAATGCGGAGCGCTTTCAGGCAATGATTTGAGATAGGCGGCCATGGCGCGAGCATTATCCCCTGTCAGATACTGAAGGCTTTGGCTGACGACATCGGCCATCGGCCCCTGTGGCGACTGCCCGGGACGACAAGCCTGCCGTGAGTAGTTGAACAATATCTTCGATTGGCCAGTCCGAGGTGCTGGCCTCCTGAAGGGAAGCCAGGGAAGGCGCATACCAGTTCGAGCCCATAAGGATGTGCCCGCCGCCGTATGAAAATGTCGATGGCGATAGCGCGTCCGGCAAAAAACAAGAAAGCGATTAGCACAAATCGTCTCATTAGGCCGCCATTCGTTCTCCACCCGCTCGTCTTCACGCGGCGCGCAATAGCTTGCCTTGAAACACCGGGCGTGCTACCGCGCAAATTTCCGAACCACTGTCATCAGCTCATCGATGGCCGCATCCCCGTCGCCCGACTTGATGGCGCCCTGCATGCAGCCATGGGTATGGTCCTCCAACAACCGCATGGCAACGGCGTCAAGCGCGGATTGCAGCGCGGAGACCTGGTTCAGGATGTCGACGCAATAACGGTCTTCCACGATCATTTTGTTGACACCGCGCACCTGTCCCTCAATGCGGTTGAGGCGCTTTATCAGGGCTTCTTTGTCCGGCTGCACCACCGTCTGCGGCGCATGGCACGGTTTCCTGCTAGTTGACGATTTCAAAACCGGCATCCTCGA
>JAKDLC010000041.1 GCA_030453055.1 Nitrosospira sp. | reverse complement strand
TATTTGCACTATAGGCATACATAGCCGTCCTGGCGAACTTATGTTCATTACAATTTATATTTGCCCTGGTTATGGTGTAGGAGTAATCCTTGAAAGAAGGGTCTATTGCAATTGATTTTCTTAAAACATCATCTGTTACCACAAATTTTTCCCATATGGAAATAACACCGTTTCCCAAGTCCCTTATTCTGCTGCTATCGTAATAAGCAGGTCCGGTGGTGCCAAGTGCAAACTGCACCCATTCCGCGCTTGAGCTTGTGGAAAAGATTGCTATTAACATTGCTGCCAAATACCTCATTTTGGCATCTCTACCGTGTCATTAGAAATCCTGTCAGGCGCCAACCTAAATGGCGTTTCCATCTTCTCTCCTTTTGTCGGTCATGTGGTCGTCGGTCATGCCCTATTGTATGACGTTTCCCCGAAAAAGAGGAAAACCCCGAGGGCTGGCCCACCGGGGTTTTATCTCTTACCAGCCGCGTAGCTACCACTGGCCGTCATGGTTTTCAGGCACTCATGGCTAATCCTGGTTCGTGAAGACACCGATATGAAAATCTCATCCTGTTCTACTTCAACGGCCGCGATTTTTCCCCGAAGTCAGGTCAGGGACCATCCAGATGCACATGCGGGTCGCCGTCGCGGATGCGAAATAAGGTTAACAGGCCCCGGATGCAGTTATGGAACCAGGGGCAGTGTCAAATTATTGTTTTTGTTGCTACCGCTATTATCCGCATATGGAACCAGGGGAGTTGTCAAATTGTTTTTGTTGTTTCTACCGCTATTATCCACATTTGGAACCAGGGGCTTTGTCAAATTATTTTTGTCATTTCTATCGCTATTATCCACATTTGGAACCAGGGGCTTTGTCAAAGTATTGCTTTTGTCATCCCTGTCGCGATTTGTCAAATTATTGTTTTTGTCGTTTCTCTCGACAGGATCCACAGTGACGTCAATTACTCCGGCTGGTACTACTCCGATGGGTGCTGCCTTATCAAGACCCGAATATTGTAATATGTCAAATGGTTGAATTTCATTGTCAGCGGGTAACAGGTCGCGGCTCCAGCCTCCTCCAAGCGAACGAATAAGCCCCACCGATGCTTTCAGCAGATTGGTCTTGATCTGTACAGAATCGATGCTTGACGTCAGCGTGCCGAGCTGGGCATAAATGAGTTCGAGGCTGGTGGCCAAACCGCCCTTATAGAGGTCCATGGTAAGGTTTTGTGTTGTACGTGCGGCTCCCACGGCGGCGTCCTGCCGTTTGGCGGCAATAGTCATCCAATGGGTCTGGACCAGGTTATTTTCAACTTCACGAAAGGCGTTCAACACTGTCGAACGATATGTATTTTCTGTCTCGCGATAGATCGACCACGATTCTTGCAATTGAGCCCGGCGATATCCGCCCTGGAAAAGCGGAATGGAAAAAGCGGAACCATAGGACCAGAAAGTGTTAGCCAGGCTGAGCAGATTGAGTCCGACACCCTCGAATCCTCCTCCGAGCCGGAAGGATATATTTGGAAAAAAAGCGGCGCGTGCAATTCCAATGCTGCGGTTGGCCTGCGCCATCTGGCGCTCCATTGCGGCAATATCGGGCCGGCGTTCAAGTAAAGTAGAGGGAACGACCTTTGGAAGGTTAAAATTCGCGGCAAGGAGGTTATCTACCGGCTCGAGATTGAAGCTGGCTGGAGCGAGATTAAGGAGAATTGCAATGGCCTGCTCCGTCACCTTGCGCTCACCCTGCATCAGGGCCAATTTCGATTCGGTTGCGAACAGCAGCGACTCAGCCCGTGCTACGTCGAGATTAGAGGCGATCGCGCCTTCAAACTGAGTCACTACGACATTTAATGAGTAGTTATAAAGATCAATCGACTGTTTATAAATCGCAATTTGCGCATCCAACCCACGCAGTGTGAAATAATTCGATGCAACTTCCGCCTGCAGAATAAGGCGTGCGAGTCCATAATCGGCCGCACGTTCTTCAGCCTGATAGATTTTGGCCTGTGCCGCATTCCGAAGTTTCGACCAGAAATCCGGTTCCCAGGATGCAAGTCCATTCATAAGAACTTGAGTATCGCTGTTAGGTGCGCCAGGCGCACGAAAGAGGGTTTCATCGGATTGTCTGTTATTACTGCCGCCGAACCCGAAGCCGATTTGGGGGAAATATTGAGACCGTGCCTTCATCATTGCATAGCGCGCTTGAACGAACCGTTCAGCCGCTGCCTGCAAGTCCGGGTTGGCTGCAAGCGCCTGCTCTATAAGACTGTTTAGAATAGGATCGTCATATAGTTTCCACCAGTCGGGCCGGAGTGCATCATCCGACGGCTTGGCCTTGACGAAATCGCTCGTTCCCTCCCAGGAATCCGGAACAACGAATTGAGGCGGTTGATAAGTGGGCGAGAGATTGAATGCCGGAAAGGGAAGGCTGCTGCAAGCCCCCAGGCTGGCCGCCAGAAATAAAAAACCGCCATATCGTACGCCGAGACGGCAGAGCTTTGAAGTATGGGTTCCCTTTTTACGCCGCAAGTCAATCATGGTCGGTGTCATGGTGCATGCGATCCGTTTAACGCTTGTTTTAATTTCGGATCCGGCATTTCCGAATGCGAGGCCGGTTTCAATGACTCCTGAGCCGGCTCTTTTGGTTTATTGATCAGGTCATATCCCGGCGCAGGCGTGACAATGGTCACCTTGTCGCCTTCAAGTATGGCAGCGCTGGGATTGTTTATAATCCGGTCCTCTTTTGAGACGCCCTCGCTTAATTCGACAGTAGCGTCGAGGATTCTGGTTATTTTGATCGGCTTGAAGTGAACGATGTTGTCGTCATCCACGACGGCGACTCGCGTCCCCATCTCATCGAATACCAGGGAGCTGGATGGAATGGAGAGGTGTCTATTCGCAATATCCACGGTCAGATTGACTGATGCATAGGAGCCAGGCCACAGATCCTTCTCTTCATTTTCAATCACGAATTGGGTGACCACCGTACGTGTACTCGGATCGAAGCCACGGGCAGTGGTCAGAAACTCGGCGGTGAAATGCCGATTGGGAAATTGCGGCACCGTCAGATCGGCTTTCAGGCCATCATGCATAAGGGCGCCGTACCGCTCAGGCACGCTGACAAACAAGCGCATCCGGCTGATGTCCGCGACAGTAAAAAGATTGCGGACTTCACCTTCCGGTAGACTGATCGTGCCTTCCTTATTGATGTAGTCACCCACGTTGATGGCGCGGTTAATGACTACGCCGTCATACGGTGCAATAATCGTTTTAAACCCGATCAATGCCTCGAAGTTACGGACATTCTGCATGGCGGCGTTAACCTTTGCCTGTTGGGCTTTTGCCTCGGCCACCTTTACCGAAATCGCCTGCTCGGATACCGCCTGGTTTTTGCGCAAGGCTATCCACCGGTCCGCGGTAAGTATGGCGAGCTCGTTAAGGGCCACTTCTGCCGCCAGATCCGCCTTGGCTTGCCGGTATTGGGCATCGAGCGCCGGCGCATAGATTTCGGCAAGGACATCTCCTTTTTTGACTCTCGCTCCCCAATCCTTGTGCCACATTTTGACGTAGCCGGATACTTGGGCATAGATCGGCGCCTGGAACCATGCCTGAACGGTACCCGGAAGCTGGATGGTTTCCTGGGCAGGCAGGTGCTCGGCGTGGACGATAGCCACAGTCCGAACATCATTCTCCATCGCCTGCCCTGTTAAAGAATCCATATGTTTACGGGATTCAATGACTCGGTAACCCAAATAGAAAAGAAAAACAAGAAGAGTGATCGCAATAATTACCGTACTTTTTTTACGTGACTTTTCCATATCAGGAATTTCCGAGTTGAGGAGCGATTTCCTTGTCGCCGGGAACGGGTTCCTTGTCTTTAGGAGCGCTGCGTGCGTAATACATGATGGCATACACAGCCGGGACAAAGAACAGGGTATATATCGTTGCAAACGTCAAGCCGCCAATGACTGCACGGCCCAGCGGCGCATTGGTGGACCCCCCCAACGCCATCGGAAGCATGCCCATGATCATGGCCGCCGCGGTCATCAGAACAGGTCGGATGCGGGCTTTGCCGGCCTCGATGGCGGCCAGCAGCGGGTCGCCATGCGCTTCGATGCGCTCCAGCGCATAGGACACGACCAGTATGGAATTCGCCGTCGCCGTTCCCATGGCCATGATGGCGCCTGTCAGAGCCGGGACGGAAATATTCGTCTGGGTCAGGAACAGGGCCCAGGCAATGCCTGCCAAAGCGCCGGGCAGGGCTGTAATGATGATGAAGGGAACCAGCCATGATTGAAAATTGACGACAAGCAAGAGATAGATCAGCACCACAGCCGCTACGAGACCGATAAGCAGTTCGCCATAGGTGGTAACCATATTCGCGGCCTGGCCGGCGATTTGGACATCGGAGCCGCGGGGAACTTCATCGTCCATCTCCGCGACAATTTTCTTGACGTCCTCCAGCACGCCGCCAAGCCCCCGCCCTTCGGCGGACACATACACTTCAATCAACGGCATGATGCCCCTGTGGGTGACCAGGCCGGGCGTGCCTACCGGCGATTTCTGCGTCAGATTGCCCAGGAGTCGATAATCCTCATCCAGGCTGCCTTCGCCTATCGACTTGACAGGAATCTTGTTCAAGTCATTGATACTTGCGACTTGAGGTTGAGGCTGATAGATGTTGATCTGGTATGACATGCCGGTCTTCAGATCCAGCCAGTATTTCTGGTCGATCTGCTGCGTTCCGTTAGTCGTTATCAGCATATTCAGGGCAATATCCGCTTCGCTCAGGCCAACGCCGAGTCCATATGCCCTCAGGCCTTCAACAAACAGGGTGGGCGTGCGCATGGTTTGCTGGATCACCACGTCGGAGGAACCGGCGATCTTACGCAGCTTGCCTTGCAATTTGCGCGCGTATTCGTAGTTTGCGTATATATCCATCCCGTTGACCTGAACAGTAATCGGAGAAGGAGCACCGAAATTCAAGATTTTCGCTATCAGATCGGCTGGCTGAAAGGTGAATTCGCTCCCCGGATAGCGCTCCTTCAGACCGTGATGGATAATTTTCCGGATATCCCACACCGCTGATTTGTCGTCGAACAGGGTGATCGTCAGGTCGCAGTCCTGCGTTCCGATCGTGGGCGTCGGAATAAAGGCCAGATTATGCGGCCCGACGGGTAAGCCGCAATTGCTGATGACGCCTTCAACCTGACCGGGAAGCATTCGCGAGATATCCTCCGCAACAAGCGTGGTGATGCGGTTTACGGATTCTATCCGCGTGCCGAGAGGCGCCCGCATATGCATCTGGATGGTCCCTGACCTGACCTCCGGAAAAAAATCGCGGCCATTGAAGTAGAACAGAATAAGGGAGAGGAGCGCGAAAGCCAGCATGATCGTTACGAACCGGCGGCGATTCGCAATTGTTTGTTCGAGCAGCCCGCCATACCAGGCGCAGAATTGAAGAAAGCGAGTTTCGAATGCCACCTGAAAACGAGAGAAAATCCCCATATGATGTTTTAACTTCTCCTTGAAACCGGCAGCCTCCCCTCCCGGTTTTTTCTCGCTATGGTGGTCGCCTTCCTTTCCGTGTCCTTCCGCGTGAGGATGCTTGATAAGATATTTTGCCATGGTCGGCACGAGCGTACGCGACAGGATGAAGGACGCCAGCATGGCGAATATCACCGCCAGCGCCATCGGCTTGAACAGATAGCCCGATACGCCGGAAAGCGTGAACAGCGGCAGCCAGACAATGCATATGCATAATGTGGCGAGCAGCGTCGGAATGACGATCTGGTTTGCCGCGTCGATGATTGCCTCATCGAGTTCCTTGCCCATTTCCAGGTGGGTATCGATGTTCTCGATCATCACTGTCGCATCGTCGACAAGAATCCCTACCGCCAGCGCCAATCCGCCCAGCGTCATGACATTCATCGACTCTCCCAGCACTTCCAGGAAGATGAGGGAGGTTAAAATACACAACGGAATGGAAGTCGTCACGACTACCATGGGACGCCACGAGCCGAGCATGAGCATGACGATCAAACCGACAAGCAGGCCCGCGATCGCCATCTCATGCGTCACCTCGTTGATGGATTCCCGCACGAAGACCGATGCATCGGTGATGATTCTAACGTCCACATGGGACGGTACGATTTCCTTGATGCGCGGAAGAGTTGCCCTGATGCCGTCGACCACGTCCAGGGTCGATGCCTCGCCACTTTTCATGACGACAATAATGACGGCCTGTTTACCGTCCACGATGACGGAGTTTGTTTGCGGCGGACCCGCGAGCTGGACATCGGCGACGTCGCGCAAGAAAACGAACGAATTTCCTTCCCGCTTTATCGGGATATTGTTGAATTCCGGAATTTCCGGCGGCATCGCGTTTGTCTGGACCATCCAGTCGGTCTGCTTGATCTTCATGTCGCCCGCGGGCAGCACGATATTCTGGCGATCGAAAGCCGCATGGACATCGGTTGGCGATATATTGCGAGCCAGCATCTTGTCTTGATCGAGGGATACCAGAAGCTGCTTGGGCTTTCCACCGTAAGGATGCGGAACAATCGCCCCGGGGATCACGACAATCAGGGGCCTGAGTTGGTTATAAGAAAGATTATAGAGGTCTGCCGGCGTCATCTCGTCCGAGGTAACCTGCAGGCTGGCTACCGCTACCTGAGAGGCTTCCAGCCGCATGATCATGGGCGGCGAAATATCCGGCGGCAGCGCCTTGACAATCGTCTGGGCTATGGCTGTGACTTCCGCTTCTGCGCCAGGGAGGTTGGTGTGGGGCTGAAGAAAAATATTCGTGATGCTGATGCCATAGTACGCCTGGCTGACGATATCCGAGATACCTTCCACCGTCGAGGTTAAGAAGCGTTCGAAGTAAAAAGTGATACGACCCGACACATCCAGCGGCAACATGCCGGCGTAGGCCCAGACTACGGAGATCACGGGAATCTTGATAGTGGGAAAGACGTCTGTCGGCGAGTGCCGTATCGCCCTGATTCCGAATATGACGATCAGAATCGAAAGAACCACGAAGGTGTAAGGCCTGCGTAACGCAATAAGTACTATCTGATTCATACTCTATTTCCTCTTATACCTTCGGTAAAAAAATTCATTTACCTACAATACTGCATGATCATTACAACTCAAGTTTGAACGTGCGGCCCACAGCCTTGCGCCTCCAGACGGTCTGAACAGGATTATCGCCTATGCCTTGCCAAACCCAGGAGTTGATTGCCAGGCAGAATATCGCGGGAATCCGATTCGCGTTCGTTATGGGTCGCCCGATCGCCGCGTCGGCGTCTATCCCGGCGGATTGTGATGGCCAAATCGGTTGCCCGATATCGATAAGATGGACGTTACAGTGCCGGTCCCCGGTATCGAACCGTAGCTGATTGGGAAGTGTTCTGGCAATCAAGAGGAAGATGGCGCCGAAGGCTGCAGTAGCCGGATTGTTTCCCGACGCGATGGCAATCGCCGCAACGACCGAGGATATTTTTGCGATGCGTCTCCCGGTTTCGCCGACCTGAAGGGTGGAAAAGAGGGTGGGAAAGCTCTGAAGCTTACTGGTATGCTCCACGGCATAGTTAAATCCAATCTTGGCGGCCTCGTCGTCTGTCTTCCCGACAGCTCGGGGAAAAACAACTTGGCACATTGTCAGGATTTGGTTCACGTTCAGGCCGCAAGCTCCGAGGATCGTTGCCGATGCGGCCAAAGCTCCGCAGGCGATTTGCTGGGGGCGAGTGCCTGCTGCGGCCCATTGCGCCGCATTTGCCACCGCGTTCGAGATGGCCTCGCTTACGACTCGCATGTTGTCCGCATTCAGGAGTCCTACGACTCCCTCTGAGTGGTCCTTGTCGTAGTGGCTGACGAGAATGTGATCGAGGGGGTAACCGTAACCTCTGAGGATGGGATCGATAAAGTTGTGGACTATCTCCGCATACCCGAGTAGCCCGCCATCGATCAATATCGTCCGGTGTCGTCCGGCTGCCACGTCTGCCGCGACAACGAGCGTACTTTCTCCCTGCTCGACGTCAATCGTATGGATGGTGAGTTGCGGGCCCATAAGCTTCCAGGTTTTCCCTTCCAGGACAAACAAGTAATTCGCACACCGAGAGCAGTTAGCTGCGTGCCATCACGCTGCCACGGTTCTGATAGACTGACGATCATGAAGTGCGAATGATCGATTCATCGGTCAAACGCGACACTTCCGCAGTAGCTTTTCTTCAACTGATCAGCGCAGGTTTAAATTACCACGCCCCTTGTCAGGGGAATATGATGTATTGGTGGTAATTTTGTGAATATTGTCAAGGGAATATGAGGTATTGGTGGTCATTTTGTGAATACTGCGGCCTGAATCATTCAAGAAGCGTTGGTGGCTGTAGCGCTCCGTATGAAACGGGAAGTGCTAACCGAAGCGCAGGTTTCTGCTCTGGAGAAGAAGCAGGACGGTTTGTCTTTCACCACTGGAAACGCTCATGCTTTTATCACCGGTCCCAAGGGATGGGTATGAGAAACCTTGGTACTTTAGGCGGTGTGGGCAGCGCAAGCCGAGATATCAACGATACGGGGCAGGTCCTGGGTTGTCACCAGCGGATGTAAACTGGCACAGTGCAGCCATACTGCACAAGAGGTGAGGGAAGGCCCCCTCGGAGCCGGCGTGCAGGCGCAGGCTCCAAACCACCGGCTGCTGCTGCGCTCAAGAGGCGTGGTGGTGAACCAGCCAGCCAGCCAGGAAAAGGCCGGGCGCAACCTGGTCAGGTAAGGATCGTGAAGTCGAACCCCAGCGCGGCTTCCACCTTACCGCAACAGGCTTCCTTTGTGTTTCTTTCAAACGTCTTGCGGCCTTCAGGCCGATTACTTCGCTAACCATTTGGAGGCTATTTAACATAATATACATTATGAGCAAATTAAAAATAGCAACTGCGGGAGGTCGCTCCGTTGGATGGTCCCGTCTCAGGATGAAATTCGTTTTGTGGAAACCGACTTCAGCCTCGATCGTGTCGTGTTAACCTGGACGTTTCATAGATTACCGCGCGCCCTTGCCGGTTTTTTGTTCTGTATGGAAATTTTGCTCAGTCGGGCGTATGAATAACTACGCCACTCCCTCACAAAATCCCCCTACAAAACAAAATCCTGCGCAATCATCACGCGAATTTATGAAACATCCGGGTTGAAAAAAATAAATTTGAATGTATGTACGGCTGCGCACAGAAGCGTCCAGCCGATTTTGAGAAAATTGCGGCAGGTATCTACTTTTTCTCCCTCTTGTAGTAGATGCCACTGGCTCGGCATAGGCTGCTCCTTGCCGGGCCTTTTTACGTTCTACGTCAAAAAACTCATTCAGAAACGTTTTCTAGCCCGGAGGTTCCGGACCTCCAACGACGGATATCATGCAATGCATGAACGTATTGCAGTACAAAATAGGGTTGCGTATCATAAATACTGAAATGCGGCGATACTGAAATGCGGCGATACTGAAATGCGGCGATACTGAAATTCTTGAGATTCCTATGGAAATACGCTTGGTTGTTTTTTGAAGTGCGGGATCAGATCGATGATACGATGCGATCTCTTTCTATAACTTTTTGAATAAAAAGGGGAAAACGTGAAATCCATAATTGCGGCCATCTTCGCGGCGCTGTTCGTGACCGCAGCATGGGCCGAAGAGACTAATCCGATTTATCGAACGCCAGATGCCCAAAGCAGGTTCCGGGATGCACAGCTGCACGTGAAGGAGTTGATGGAAGTGGGCAAGTACGAGGAGGCGGCGAAATTCATGCCCGTTTATCAAACGCTGGCATGCGAAGCCGCAGAACAGAAAGCGGGAACAAGCGCGGAGCAAGGAACCGCTATCTGTGCGCGTAAAAATCAGGGAGGTTTCAGTGGGACCCCTCCCCCACAAGCTGCACAATCCGTAACGGAGACGCCAATGGTTCCAGGCGTCACCGTCCTGCAACCTGCATCGCCGGGCTCGTCGACTGCGCTGGATGGCCAGGCGCCCTCCATTTTCGTCTTTGATCCACGGACTGCTCCCCAGACTGATCGTCGGAGCGATCCGTGGACGGGGAATCCTTGAACCTGAATCCGGTAGTCGACCGCTCATTTAATCTCTGCGGGTTTAATTCCCCACCCCTTGGGGCGAAGGCTGGCTGAAAGCCAGCGAATTATAAGAGCGCAGTTAATACCCCGCTGCTTGCGGCGGGGTGCTTTATTCCTAAATCCGGCAGTTGGACGGCCGGTTTTCTAGTGTCCCTTGTTACGCCTCTAAACGAAGCGCGGCCTCTACCACCTTTTTCGCTTCTTCGATATCCTTTACATGGGAGAGATCCACCGCCGGGTTTGGGTAACTGTGCCAAAAAGAGAAACCGGCAGACGTAATCCAGAGCAGGCCTCTGACGTGCTTATCGATGAATACCTCCTGGTGGTGCTCATCAACCACTTTCCATTCTAAATCCATAACTTGACCTCCATGCTCTATGGCGTTATTTTACATAAAATCCGACTGCGGGAAAGCACGATAACCTGAGCAAACGCCATATAGAAACGGTATCTCCGATTGGAACTCCAATGATTGACGTGTATCATGCCAGTTTGCAATATACCTGTACCGGAGGCGGTTTTGAAAATATCTCACTTAGCAGCGGTTTTTTCAATCGGACTTACCCTATTGAATCCATTACATGCGGTCGCCGCGGAGAAAGTCGGCGCCAATACCACGAACACGGCAAAGGGGATGCCAGCCAACGAAGGCAAAGTTCTCTCCACGCTGGATGCACCGGGGTATACTTACATGGAATTGGCGAACACTGAAAAACGTTTCTGGATTGCGGCTCCCACGACTCGAGTAAAGGTGGGCGATCGTGTCCGTTTTGAGCAAAGCATGGTTATGCAAAATTTTAACAGCAAAACGCTGAATCGTACCTTCGATAAGATTATTTTTGTCAACTCTGCAACTGTCCTCAATTAGCAGAACACTAAATG
>JAKDLC010000338.1 GCA_030453055.1 Nitrosospira sp. | reverse complement strand
AGGCATGGGAGTAAAAGAAATTGTTGGGGGCCGGAACCGACTCATAGCCGATCGGCGTATAGAAATGGCCGACCTTGACGTTCAGGCCGTTACCGATTGGTACATACACTTCCCCATAAGCCTGCGGGATTGCGAGCCCGTAGTAGCGAGTCGAGGCACAGCACAAATCAAGGTCCCAAGTGCTTCTCTCCAAGGGTTGTCCGGAATTCACATCGAAAGCGGGAACGCCATAAGCTTGGGTAAAAATGGCGTCCGTACCAAACAGGATATCGAAACGCCCCCCGAAATCCCACTTGCTGCCTTGCGCTACCACAGCGCGCTCTATAAATACATTAACTTGATTCAACTGAAATCGATTGGCCTGATCGTTGAAGGTGACTGGACCGTTAAACCCGTCGATGTGGCTCGGATTGAAGGTCGCTCCGCCATTGATCCATCCGCCCACCCTTATACCGCTTTTTTTATAGAGGTCCATTATCGTTTCGGATGTGGTTTTGGGTGCGGTATTGGCCGCGATATTGGCTGCAGCCGCGTCATTGGCCGCAGTATTGGCTGCAGTATAAGCGGTGGGATTGGCATGCGCTTCGGTCAAGTGCATGGTTGTTGCTAACAGGCTGCCCATAAGGGCAAGCCGCATCTGGACTTTGCGTTCTGGCAGGCGCGTCATATTGGATCCCCCGTAGAAACACTACGATTAGAATAGGTATTATGTTCCGAAACGTAACACGCTATATGTGTATAAAACGTAATGTATTTGTGAGGAATTTGTGAAGTTTCGAATTTAAGCTGGCAGCCTGTCGAACGTCAGCCAGGATGCTATTCCGGATGTTTCATCCGGGCTATATAAAACACTTATAACACAAAATACTTGACAAAGTATCATTAGGCCGTTATCTTCCCTCTTAACGTCTCGCGGCGTTACCGTCTCTTATTGTCGATTGAGCGGATTAAAGGGAGATATCATCATGAAAACAAGAGTGCTTTTCGCAGCTCTGTCCCTTGGTTTATTGGCTTCCTGCGCTCAGATGACGCCTCTCGAAGATGGTCAGAACGCCGCCATTCACCAGGCTGTTCAGAACGCCAGAACCCGTAGCGATCATGAAGCCTTGACGAAGTATTTTGAAGGCGCCGCCAGGCAGATGAACACAAAGGCCGAGGAACAAAAGAAATTACTTGAACATTACGAGGAAAAAGCCTATCTGTACGGTCGGCAAGCCGAGAATATGAAATCACATACTTGGGCCTTGGCGCGCAAATACGAGGAAACCGCGGAGGCAAACATAAAAGAAGCAGCCGCTCACCGGCAAATGGCGCGGGAAGCGGCACAACGCGAATACGCCGCGCACGACGGCAAATAGCAGGGGCGCCTATGGTCTGCCGGAATCAGCAGGCGAAAACGAATCCTGTTGTGCGCAGCGGTTTCGAGAAAAGCAGGAATCCGGGTTGATTTTCCGGTTGATGCCCGGTCAGGCTCGGTTTATGCTGAATAGCGTTATTCAGCGTGAGTCGACGATTGAATCAAAAAGGAATCGTCGCGTCGAGGGAAAACAGGACTTGATCTTTTCTGCCATCGAAAGGTCTATACGCCTGATCGATGCCGTCTGCTCTGTCATAACGAATATTGGGACGAATATTCAGCTTCTGCATCGGTTTCCAGTCAACCCTTAGCCTTTTCGCCGGTTTCCAGTTCATGCCAACGGTGACTGCGTAGTAATCGGCAGGTGCGAAGGTGGGTGCGAAGTTGCCAGCAAAACTGCGTCCCGTGTTATCGGTGGCGGCAAGCACCCGGAATGGCGAGGGCACACGAAAACCATCGCGGTCACGAAACCATTCGCCACGGATGCCGATGGACAGGTCATCCAGGAGGTCATAATACAAATGCGTGTTGATGCTATACCACTCGGCATCCTTATTTACGCCGTTCAACAAAACCCCGCCCGCATAACCATGCGTGTGGTGCACGACAAAATGCGTCTTAGGGGTGATCCTGTGTTGCATCACCACGCTGAACATACCCCAAGGCTCCCTGCTTCGGACGGAGGTTTCGCTGTATGTCCCGGTGACATTTATCGAGCTTCTCAGATCATCGCTGGTCCAGGTAATTCCGCCCAGACCACCCCAGTTGCCTAGTCCTTTATTGAAACCGCCGTCCCATCCGCCGGTGGCGCTGCCGGTGGTAGCACCACCCATCAGCGACCAATTCTTATTGAGCGGGTAGTTGCCTACGAACCCCGTATGGGTAAACGGTTCGCCATTATTGAACGTATAGGCGCGGGTGTAGAAGAAGTTGTCAGGAGCAGGGACGCTCTCATACCCGGTTGGCGAATAAAAATGACCTACCTTGACATTGAAGCCTTTCCCGAAGGGGACGTACGCCTCGACATAAGCCTGAGGGAGCGCGATACCGTAGGTGCGCGTCGAAGCACAGCACAAATCGAGATCCCAGGTTCCCCTATCCAACGGCTGCCCGGAATTCACATCAAAGGGAGGGACGCCGAAAGCCTGTGTATAAATAGCATCCGTGCCGAACATAAAATCGAAGCGGCCGCCAAAATCCCAGGCGTTGCCCTGGGTCAACACCGTGCGCTGTACAAATATATTGAATTGATTCAGCTGAAATCGATTGGCTCGATCAGCGAACGTGACTGGGCCATTGTATCCATTGGCGGGAAAATTCGGATTGAAAGTCGCTCCGGTGTTGATCCAGCCGCCAAACTTTACGCCGCTATCTTTAAAAAAATTGGTGAGGTTATTAGCATTAACGTTGCTTACGTTCATGGCGATCAGTAATAGACTGCCCACAAGGGCGGACATCAACCGGTTTTCGCATTCTGGCATGCATTTCATT
>JAKDLC010000337.1 GCA_030453055.1 Nitrosospira sp. | reverse complement strand
TCGAACGAGAGCAGCTTTTCAGGATAAGGCGTGCCGTGATACTGTTTGACGAAGCCTCCGATCGCATTGACCTCGGTGACGCCTTTAACCATGCGCAACTGGGGCCGGATGATCCAGTCCTGTATTTCGCGCAAATCGGTCGTGTTATACGCCGTGCCGTCCGGTTTTTGCGCGCCTTCCTCGGTCCCGACTGTCCACATGAAGATTTCGCCCAAACCGGTAGAGATCGGCCCCATCGTGGGCACGATTCCCGGCGGCAAGTTGGCCTCGGCCGCTTGAATCCGCTGATCCACCAATTGGCGGGCAAAATAAATGTCCGTGCCATCCTCGAAGATAACGGTCACCTGCGACAGCCCATAACGCGAGATGGAACGGGTGTGGTGAAGATTGGGAAGACCGGCTATCACGGTCTCGATGGGGAAAGTCACCCGCTGCTCGACTTCCACCGGTGAATAGCCCGGCGCCTCGGTGTTGATTTGCACCTGGACATTGGTAATGTCCGGGACGGCGTCGATGGGCAGCCTCTGGTAGTTGTAAACGCCCAGCACAGCCATCGCCAGCACCCCTATCAGAACGAGTCCGCGATGGTATATGGAGATGCGTAGAATACGTTCAATCATGATGTGTTGGCCTTGATCGGTTTTCGTCAGCCTGTCCTGTTGGCCGGGTGGCTGCGCCGCTTAAAACAACTGCCGGATTTAGCTTAATGGTCATGAGTTGCACCGGATTTACCCAGTTCGGCTTTGACGGCAAAGCTGTTTCCCGCCGCGTACCGCTCCCCGGCGGAAAGGCCGCTCTGCACCTCGACCATCGTTCCATCGCTGCGGCCCAGTTTCAGCGGACGTGCCTCGAAGTATTTGCCGTAGCGGCCGAATACCACCGAGTTGTCACCAAGTGTCTGGATGGCGTCTACCGAAACGGCGACCGGGGCCTCGATCTCTTCGGTCACCAACTCCGCGGTGACGAACATACCGGGCAGCCAATCGCCGTCCTTGTTATCCAGCACGACGCGAGCTGTCGCGCTACGGGTTTGTGCGCCGACAAGGGCGCTGATATACGACACCACCCCTTCGCCTTCGATATCACTCGCTGTCGCCCGGACGATCGCTGTTTGCCCAAGCTTGACCACATCCAAGTCTTTTGGATAAACCGTGAGTTGCGCCCATACCGTGGAAATATCGGCAATGGTAAAAATCGTCGCGTCTTCCTTGAGCGTTTCGCCCTGGGCAATATCTTTGTCGATGATAAGTCCCGAGATCGGGGCTCGGATCTCGTAGCGGGCCAGAGTGCGATCCTGCTTATCTGACTGTTTAGTTGACTCGATTGGCGCTTCCAAAGTGCGCAATTTGACCGAGGCAAGATTCACGGCGATTTCAGCTTCAGCCAATGCCTGCTGTGCGGCCAGATAGTCCTGCTTGGCGGAAATCTTCTCTTCCCACAGACGCTTCTCGCGTTCAAAGGTGATTCGCGCCAGTGTCAGCAGTTTCCGCGCCGCGAGGAGCTGGCTGCGCAGGTCAGCCAGCTCGATGCTTTCAATCACTGCAAGCACCTCTCCTTTCTTCACCTGCTGGCCGTGATGGCGATAGACGGAAAGCACGATGCCCGGTATGCGTGGGACGACTTGCACGATGGTGTGCTCGTTGAATACGATCTCGCCCGGCAACTTGAGCGTAGGCTGGATCGTGGCCGGCCCGGCCGTGAGAATTTCGATGCCGGTGCTCTTCAGTATTTCGTCAGGCATTTCCACACGCGCTTCGACCTGGCTGTAACCCCAGCGAAAAGTTTTGCCGTCGCGTTCCGCGGCAATCGCCATATCGAAAGAATGCGGCTCCTCCACTACCTGATCGCCGAGCAGGTAATCGCCCTCTGGCTTGAAATTGATTATTTGCGCCGGCGCGCCGAGGCGCGATAATGTGACGGTGACTTTGGCCGCGGTGGGAGGAAGCGGCTTACCGTTTTCGTAGAGGTAGACGCGCAACTGCGGCGGCACCCCTTTTTCGAAGATGGTGACTTCTACGCCGAAGCCATCCTGCGTAAACAGTTTTCCTCCTTTGGGACCTTTGCCTGGTTTACGCGCTGCGTTTTTGTCCGTCGTTGACGCATCAGTGGTTTCAGGAAACACGTGTACAGCGTGGGGTGGCGCGGCCTTGTCCTGGTCCGCGTGCGGTGTATCCGGCGAGGCTGCCTTATCCTCCTTGTTCCAGGTGAGAATCAGCCCGCCCAGCACAGCCCCTACGGCGATAACGATGACAATTAAAATCATTTGCCGTTTCACAATCCGCTCCCGGAAGCTGTGTTCGCGTTGGCGCCGCTAACGGCCGAATGGCTTGATACGCCATCCCTTACGCCATCTCGTACGCTATTCGGTGGGCCACCCGGTACGGCATCGATGGGCCCTGCGATCAGGCGTTCGATCTCATTGACCAGGCGCTGGTAGTTCGACAGCGCACGCACATACAGGATCTGGTTCTGGAAAAGGGTGCGCTGCGCATCCAGCACTTCGAGAAAACCGAACTTGCCTAGTTCGTAGCCTTTGTTGGTGACTTCGAAGGCATTCCTGGCTTTGGGCAATATGCTGTCGCGAAGTATGCGGATTTCATCCTGTGCAGCCAATAGCGCTTCATAAGCCTGCGTCAGATCGGTTTTGAGCCGCAAATCGATGGCCGTCTGCTCATCCAGTGCCTTATCCGCACGCTCATAGGCTTCACGCAGGTTGCCCTGGTTGCGGTCAAATATCTGTAACGGCACGGAGATGCCGGCCAGAGCGGTCGTGCCCCCGGTGTGGGAGTGATTTATGATTCCCGCAGCGACGGTGAGATTGGGTATGCGCCGTGCCTGCTCCAATTCCA
>JAKDLC010000040.1 GCA_030453055.1 Nitrosospira sp. | reverse complement strand
TTGCCCTACGCCTACTTCCCCTTTACCCTGTCATTCCCGCGAAAGCGGGAATCCAGACGTTGACCGGAGCAGGCCGTCATCCTGCGGTGGGGTGAATCCGGGAAACCGGAAACCCATGGATTCCCGCTTTCGCGGGAATGACAGTTTTTGTAGGATGGGGGGCCATTCTTTGTCGTCCTCACCGGGCGCGGTGATATTGTTCCATTGTTTTTGCTACATAACGCTTCACGGCAATCGACGGCTCATTCTTCCGTGCTTGTGCAAGATCGAACGCGGTTTGCAAGGCGAGCCACCCTTCGGCGGTTCCACCGAAGGCCTTGTCAAGCCGGATTGCCATTTCCGGCGAAATCCCGGCCTTCGCGTTCACCAGATTATTCAACGCTTGCCGCGTTACCCCGAGCACCTTTGCGCCATCCGTCACGGAAAGGCCCAAAGGCGCAAGACAGTCATGACGCACCGATAGTCCCGGGTGCGGAGGTTCCCTCATAGCCATGCTTCATTCTCCTTTCGTCAGTGGTAATCGACCAAGTCAACATCCACAACATCGCCTGCGTCGAAGCGAAAGACAATCCGCCGATTACCCGTTACCCATACCGACCAAAATCCTTTCAGTCCGCCCTTGAGGGGGTGTAGGCCCCATCCTGGCAAGTTCATCTGTTCAGGCGCCACGGCAATATCGAGCCTCGCCAAAATCCGCGAAATCCTCGGCGCCATATCCGCTGATAACCCCTTGGGGTTCCCGTGCTTATAAAACCGCGCCAGCCCCTTGTGGCGAAAGCTCCGGATCAAATCGTCGGCCGCTCCCCCGTAATTCTTTTTGATTGTAAACTGACAATTGTCGATTGTCAACTGGCTGCTGCTGCTAATAATTGGCCGGGATGGGATGTGAGCAACGTTGCCAAGACCTGTTAAGAGCGCTATTGTTGTCTCATCTAAAAGACATGGAGTGATTACCATGGCATACGTCATTTTGGCGGCAACGACCGCCAGCGTTTCCGAACTGAAGAAAAACCCCATGGCGACCGTGGCTGCGGGTGAGGGTTTTCCGGTAGCAATTCTTAACCGCAACGAACCCGCCTTCTACTGCATTCCGGCAAAGGCCTACGAAGTACTGATGGACAAACTAAATGACGTGGAACTGAATGCGCTCGCTGATGCCCGCTTGAAAGACGGCAAAGCCCCCGTTCGGGTGACGCTGGATGAGCTATGAGCTATGAGCCGAGCTTTCATCCCGCGATGCACCGCCATTCGTGGGCATGATAGGGGATTCAACGACACATCCTTATTCGCTCCGGTCCAAGAAGCGCTGTTAAGGCACTACAGCCGCTTCTTTACATTTTCAGCCGGCGGCTTGGCCAGGGATTCCTCCTCCAAGGGGTCATCGTAGCTTGCGGGTGGCGGGTTGCCGTCATATATCAGGTGCTTGCGCTGTTGCAAATAGCCGTCGCGCACGAACAGGTAAGGTTCCACCGCGGCTTCGTCGCGAATTCGCATGGGCCCGGAAAGCCTCGCCCGCTTGTCAACGACGCCAAGAATGGAAACGGGTACAGTGACGGGCGCACCAACCACATAAATACCGATATAAAGGAGACCATTGGTGAACACGCTGACGGGAATGCCGGACACATCACGGTTGCTGCTGGGTCCGAGCAACGGGATAAACAGGTAAGTTTTTGCGTCCACTCCCCATACGCCCAGCGTTTGTCCAAAGTCTTCATCATGTTGCGGCAAACCCATGGGCGACGCCATATCAAAGAGTCCGCCCAGCCCTATGGTCGTATTGACAACAAAACGCAGCGTATCCTGGAACCCCTGACGCACTTTGCCCTGCAAGAAATCGTTCAGGATTACATTCGGGTATGCGAGATTGTCATAAAAATTTCCGATAGAACGCTGCATGGCATTGGGCACATAGTCGATATAGACGTCGGCGATCGGCGCCACGATCTTCCTGTCGACCACATCGGTGAACGTGTAGAATTTACGATTGACTTTCTCATAGGGGTCGATCGGGTCCGTGTTCTCGTCATGCGGACGTGTCGTGGCGCAACCCGTAATCAAGATGGTGCATAGTAACAGCAGGATGGCGGTTGAATGGGTATGTCTCATGATTGGAATGAGTAAGGTAGTATGGATTGTTTAGTTTTATTAGACTTGGCGACGCATCGATTACGCGTCGGGTACGAAATTTAGCGTGGCGCGCCCATCGTTCGGCTCTTATCTTCCTTCTTCAGAATGCAATCCGGCAGGCTGGGACCACCCCCGTTCGATACGCCGCCAGCCTCGGGTAATTGGCATGGTTGCCTCGATGGGTTATACTACGCTTTACCCATACTACATAAACGCCGAATTGGGAATGGTTCGTAGGCATATTAACCCGGATGTTTCATAAATTCGCGTGATGATTGCGCAGGATTTTGTTTTGTAGGGGGATTTTGTGAGGGAGTGGCGTAGTTATTCATACGCCCGACTGAGCAAAATTCCCATACGAAACAAAAGGCCAGCAAGGGCGCGCGTCAATTTATGAAACATCCGGGTTAGGCAATGAGTAAATAATAGAATATTGAGGGCTCGTCGATTGCTTCAAGGTACGAAGTATAAACATAAACGGCAAGGCGATCGATACATTCTGCGATAACGGGGCCAGGCTGGCATCCCCCACCCCGCCATACATTTCCTTTACGGTTAAAGTATCGTGTACATCCGGATAACTGAACGTTCTGCAATCAGCCGCCTACGGAAGGGGATGACGGGTTTGGTTGTCCTTCTCCAGATAGGGTTGTCATCAACCTCGTTTGCCGCGTCCGCACCACTCGTGTTGCGGTGCGAAATCAAACAGGGGGATGAGACGCTGATTGGGGATTTCGCGCGGGTCACCGACCCCTATAGCGTCGAGGCAATAGATATCAACGGGAAGTTCCGGTTCAAGGCTGTCGTGATCGGAGATGAACAGCATATCGAACAGATCAAGATCTACACCTACTATCGGGAGCAGCATCAGGTGGTGTTATTGCATGAGGCGAGGTATATGCCGCCGTTCGAGCCAAACCAATCGTCCTTCGCTGCGCTAACCGGCGTGAATTATCTCTATTCCCCAGCATTGGAGCAAGAACTGCAGTATGGTTGCGCGCTTCTGGAAGTGCAACCGGCAGTTCAGCCCGCAGTTCAGCCTGAAGTTCAGCCCGAAGTTCACCCTCAAGTACCGGTAGTTCAGCCGGCAACTCACCCCGAAGTTCGACCTTAGCGCGCGTTCCAGGCTCCGACTACGGTCTGGTTAAGCTAATATTGTGGTGCACAGGCGGCCGCCTGCCCCGTATCCAGCTCGATCAAAGTCTTTGACACATCCGCCACCACCCTCGAAACAGCACGTTGCAAACCTTTTGCGACGCCATCGATACCCTCGCCAACGGATTCTGAAATCTCCGAATAACACGCGACGTTACTGCCATCGGTAGAACGCGTAATCGTCCAGTCGAATCTTGCCTGTACCTTATCGCCGACTATTGCGGCGAACTGACTCAGCTCGATCGCGATACGATAGGTAGGCCGATCGGGTGTACGAATCCCGCGTGTCCTGTTCATCGCTCCCGTTCGGTCAGCTATGCCGGTGGCGAACGCGTCGCGCAATTCATAATTAAAATGCGATGACCAGCGATCGTATTCAAGTATGGAAAGCTGTGTTTCCCCCGAACCGGGTAAACGCACGACCAGTTGCGGGCGGGCAAGCCGTTCCGGCACATCAATCGGCATTACTTCAATAAAAATTGGATTGGACAACTGCGAAAGCCGTGATGCGTCCTTCGCGCCGGATGGCTCGGATGGCGTCGAGAGCGTATAAAATCGTGTTGCCGGAACGGATGCACAGCCGACAAGCAATAGCGCTGCCACCGCGCCAACCATGCCACGTGGGGCAAAAATCATTGTTTAGCCTCTCGTTTACCCCGAATCAAGGATTCAGGGTGGCGCTCCAGATAATCCGTCAGAATTCTCAGTGAAGCGGCCGCACGCGTCAATTCCTGCAATGTCTGACGCAAATCCTGCTGCAGCGGAGCATCTTCGGATAGCATACGCTCTGCGGCGCTCAAGGTTTCCTGCACATCCTTCATCGCGATGATTATTTCGGGCGCCACATCGTTGTTCAATTTCTCCGTCAGTTGACCGGCACTGGTCAATGTTTGCCGAAGTACTTTTAATGTTTGCCGTAACTCGTCACCGATTTGATCAAATGGTACCTTACTTAGCTTGCCTGCAATCTCGGACACCTGTGTTTGAATTTCATCGGCACTGCTGGGAATGACTGGCAATTGCAGCAATCCGCGAGAAGCATCCCTGCCGGCCAGGTTCCCGGGAACACCTTTTTTAACCGGATCGGCTTTAGGAAAAAAATCAAGGGCAACGTAAATCTGCCCGGTAAGGAAATTACCGGTTCGTAATTGCGCACGCAAGCCCCGGTCGATCATGAATTGCAAACGCTGCTGCGGTGTATGCTTTGATCGTTGCCGGGCTTCGATGAATTTGCGGCCCAGACGCGCGGGATAAATCTCCAGCAATACCGGCATGCTGAATTCCTGCCGCTCGGGATCATATTCAACGCCCACCGATTTAACGTGCCCCAGTTGCAACCCGCGGAAACTCACTTCGGCGCCAGGCGTCAGGCCGCGCACGGATTGCTTGAAATCGAGCAATATGATCTCTGCTTCACCATCCGCTTCTTTTAACGCTTCAACCTTGCTTTCCGCCAGAACAAAGGCGGTATTCTCATTGGCGGGAGGACCGGGATTTCCCGGTGACTGAAACGAAAGACCACCGAGCACAACGCTAGCCAGCGATTGCGTATTAAGCGTGAAGCCACCGGCGTCAATCTGCATATCAAAACCACTGGCGTGCCAAAACCGCGTATTGATACCGACAAACTTGTCATAGGGGTGATTAATAAATATACGTACGGTAACGCCTTCGCCGTCGTCATCCAGATCGAACGCAGCCACCTGCCCCACTTTGATTCGGCGGTAATAGACAGGCGAACCAATATCCAGTGAACCAAGGTCGGCGGCGTGTAAAACGTACTGCGTGCCGGAATCGTCGCGCGTAATGATGGGAGGCGACTCCAATCCGATAAATCTGTCTGTCGTTTCCGCTGACATACCAGGGTCGGCCCCGATGTAAGCGCCGGACAATAAGGTACTCAGTCCGGATATGCCGGAAGCCGCCACACGCGGGCGCACGACCCAAAAGCGGCTGTCGGCCGCGGTAAAACCCTTGGCTTCCTTTTTCAATAGCGCCGTCACCAGCACTTGAGAACGATCTTCGCTAAGCATGATGGACTGCACTGTGCCGATTTCAACATCCTTATACTTTACCTTCGTCTTGCCCGCTTCAAGTCTTTCGGCGGAGTTGAATGCAATGGTAATCTCGGGCCCGCGCTGCACCCAGGTCTTAACCGCGAGCGAAATACCGATAATTGCGGCAAGTATCGGGACCAGCCAGATCAATGAGGGAATCCAGTCTCGCTGCGGTACCTTCTCGGGTGCGGGTATGGCCTGCGCCGGATTTCCCGTTTCGCTTGTTTTTTCTTCGCTCATACGCGTTTCCCGGATTCATGTTCAGTAGCGTCCCACGTCAAACGGGGATCGAAACTGAGCGAAGCAAGCATGGTCAACACCACTACCGCGGCGAAAGCAACGATACCTGCGCCAGCGTCGACCGTGGCGAAACCTTCAATTTGTACAAGTCCGGTTAGCAGCGTTACGACAAAAACATCCAGCATCGACCAGCGGCCAGTCAATTCAACCAGGCGATAAAGCTTTGCTCGTTGCAGGAGACGCCAGCTACTGTGCCGCCGCGCCATGATCAACAGAAGAATCAAGATCGCCAGTTTGAATAAAGGCACCAGAAAACTGGCGATGAAAACAATGATCGCCAATACCCATGAGCCGGACACCCAGAAATAAATGATGCCGCTCATGATGGTGTCCCGCTGCTCCTCTCCCGGGAAAGAGGTGGTGATCATGACGGGCAACATATTTGCCGGAACATACATGATGCAGGCGGCAATCACTAAAGCCCAGGTTCGGTTGAGACTGTCAGGCTTGCGCGAATGCAGCCTTGCACCGCAACGCCCGCAATGGTCATGAGCCTTGACATCCTTCCACAAGGTAGCGCAATGATGGCACGACACCATGCCCATACCGGCGGCGGTCGGCCCGCACCGCTCGGCCTCTCCGGTTTCATTGGCCAATGAAGCAGCTCTATGTGCCGACATGTTTTCCCTCTCGTTTTTCCAGTGAAGACATCCACCAGATATAGCGAAGATCAAATGAAAACACCGATGCAAGAAGAAGCGTGAGCGCGCCAAACGCCCACAGCGCGATTCCGGGTACTACAGTTGCCATACTTGTCAATTTGACAAAAGCGACAATGACGCCAAGCAGAAATACCTCCACCATTACCCATGGCCGCAAGGTTTGAATCAAGCGCACTGATAAATTGAATGCGGGCGAACGTTCAACGTTATTTATCGAGGTAAGTAAATAAATCAGACTCAAAAGTTGCATCAATGGAAACAGAAGCGTTGTAGTCAGCACCAGAAACGCTACCAAGGGCATGCCTTGAGAATTCAACGAGAGGACGGCGCCCATAAGCGTTGTCTGGCTGACCATGCCCTTGAGCTCCATTTCAACTATCGGGAAGGCATTGGCGATAATGTACATGAACAAACCGGCAATCGTCAGTGGCAGCACCCGCCTGCGGTGGGTACTCATGTCGCGTTCCAATTCGGCGCCGCAGCAGCGGCAAAGGGCAACTTCGTTGCGCCCCAGCGCTAACCTGCGGTGGACCGCATCGCATTCTTCGCAGGCAATCAAGTCGGGAGCTTCCTGCATGATTAAGTCATAGAAAGTTCGTTTTGAGTTATGCTTGAATCACTTGAATTTGCATCGGAATCGCCGCTGCGGCATCCTAACAAGGATCGGCAACCCTTCCCGCTAAAACCGGTATTTTCCTGTGTTGCCGGGTTGATCGTGAGATGTTGGAACACATATAGCAGGAATAAGCATGGTTTACAAACCTGGCAGCCGGCAGACCATGCTGGCCATCGATATCCGGCACCCCGGAGGGCCGGAAGTGCTGGTCGCTGCTTCACACCCGATTCCCCAGCCTGCAGGGGGATATCTTCTGATCAGAGTCGAGGCGGCTGGCGTCAACCGTCCGGATATTCTACAGCGGCGCGGGCTGTACCCGCCCCCGCCGGGCGCCTCCGAGATCCCGGGACTTGAAGTTGCCGGGCAAATCGTTGCTTTAGGCGAGGGCACGGCGCGCTTCGACGTGGGTGATAAAGTGTGCGCACTCGTCGCAGGCGGCGGCTACGCCGAATACTGCGCCGCACATGAAAGTAATGCATTGCCAGTGCCGCAAAACTACAGCATGGTGGAAGCGGCGGCCTTGCCGGAAACCTTCTTCACGGTTTGGTCCAACGTGTTCCAGCGAGGCAAGCTCAAAGCCGATGAAACGGTGCTGATTCATGGCGGCGCCTCGGGTATCGGCACGGCCGCCACGATGCTATCCAAGGTATTCGGAGCCACCGCGCTGGTGACAGTGGGCACGGAGGAGAAGCGCCAGGCATGCCTGACACTGGGTGCCGATCTGGCCATCAATTACCGCACGCAGGATTTCGTCGAGGAAACCAGAAAGTTCACCGGCGGGAAGGGCGTCGACATCGTCGTTGATATTATTGCCGGCGACTATGTTGCAAGGAACTACGAGGCGGCGGCGCTGAATGGCCGCATCATCCAGATCGGTGTCCAGAATGGCCCCGCCAGAGAACTGAACCTGATGACCATGCTGCGCAAGCGGCTTACCCATACCGGTTCCACGTTGCGGTCGCGCAGCGTCGCGGAGAAAGCCGGGATCGCGCACGAACTGGAACGCCAAGTTTGGCCACTACTGCACCAGGGGAAATTAAAACCCCATATATTCAAGACCCTGCGTCTGGAGGAAGCAGCCAAGGCGCATGCACTGATGGAATCCGGCACGCATATCGGGAAAATCGTTTTGACGACTGCTGCTCTGCGCCATTTGTGATACCACTTTACTCGGGATGCCTCCTACCCGTCCCACATTTTTATGGCGCCGCTCGCAAGCCGGCATTGCGCCGTGCTGGCAAACTCGGGATTTATTCAGAGGGTTCCCTATGGCTCGATTAGCCGGCCATCAATTTTCCGCGACGAACAATCATGCTCACTAGCACTAGACCTGCAAGCAGCATGGCTTTCGTTTCGGGTTCAGGCACGGGTGTTATTTGCAAGGCAACGAACTGAGTGAATTGGGCGTTGTTGAAGTTGTTGTCTGACACGAGAATCAGGGTCTCTTTATTGCTGACTTGCGGACCGAACGTAATACCTTCTATGTTATCGAGCGCCAGTGGAGTGCCGTCGTCATGCTTCAGATTGGATAGGTCAAGTAGCAGAGTTTTAGTCACCGCATTGACGTTTTTACCGGAAATCGAGTCAAAGCCGGAAACATCGGTGGCGTTCCGCGCGTCGGCGTAAAACAGGCGGATGGTATTGCCGGTGACCGGCGTGCCAGGCGTCTGGGCGCCCACCGCAAAGGAGCGTTCGATGGTAATAAACTGGCGGTCGCCAATGGCGACAAAATCGGTCAGACCGTTGGTGGCAAACATGCCTGCCGGAACGGGCGCGATGGCGACCGGCGACACATGATAAATATACTCGGTCTTGGACTGTCCTGTTGCAATGTCGAAAGACAGGATACGCGACTGGGAGCCGTTAACAACGGACGCCGGCAAGCTATCCTGGGCCAGACCGTTTTCAGTGGCGGTGTACAGGGTGCGGCCGTCTTTTGAGATAGCCAGGCTCTCGAAACCCAGGTTGTTGTAGACGCCCTTGTCACCTGCGGTAATTCCGGCAACGGAACCGGAAGGATGATAGCGATTGGGCGCAGCGAAATCGCGCACATGACTACCGTCGGTATTCATTTCTTTTACGGTGGGATTCCGATACCCGCCGACGCTACGCTGGCCTTCATCACTCCAGTAGATCGTATTGCGGGCGGGATCAAAGCGCAGTCCTTCGGGATCTACCGTGTTTGCGGAGAAGGCGCCGCCAGCCGGCTTCTGAATAGTGGTAACCGTGTTGAAGCTCACGCCGGCATGCCCGGGAGTGGCGGAACGCTCAAACTTATCAAGGTTAAGACTCAGTTCATAAAAACGAGCCGGATTGACGTTTCCACGGTCGTCGCTGATGGCAAGGTATCGACCCGTGCCTTTGCTGTAATCCAGAGAAGAAAGACCGCCAATCGTGGTGCCGGCAAACGTTGCCCCGGTAGGCACGATTTGTTGACCCAGATAATGCAGACTAAAATTGGCTGCGAAATCGACTGCGTAGGCCGGCGCAGCGAGTACGCTGGCAGTCAATACAGCGGTACAAGTTTTTTGAATGAAATTCATTGTGAAGGTCCTTGTTCGCGGTTGTAGATAAAGTTGCTACGATAGACCCTCCAAATGTCAAAGTTATGATAGGAATCAGGCTCCACATATTCCATTTGGCGCATTTCCATTTGATGCATTTCCATTTGATGCATTTTCATGCATCCATCCCGTAAACCGTTATTGCGCCGCTGCCGGCAAGCTCCGGGCCTATCAGAGGTTTTGTGATTGCGGAACAATTGTGTGGGATTCCTCCTCATACTTCGCACTTTCTCAAAAAACCATGGTCAAAATTTATGGGAGGGGTTGGTGGTGTTTATGTAAGATGTAAGAGGGAATTTTAAGTAAGGAGGTCATGATGAAAACAATATACGAAATTTTGATGACAGCGCCGCCGTGGCAAGTAACGCGATGCAAAATCGCGATGTTGGAAATTGCGCATGGCCACTGGGATGCCGCCGCATTGACAATGGAAGATGCGATGGACGAATCTGAACCTGGAGAATGGGCTCGTGATTGCCTGGAAATGCGGGATTTTTGCCTGACCATGGATAGGGTGAAATGCCAGGGAATAACGAGCATAGAAAGCGCGAGAACGGACAGGATTTGTTTGGCGGCCTGAAAGCGGTAAGCAAAGGGTAAAGCGAGTGAGCGTTGCTTGTTCGATGGTTGTTGCCGCGCGAAAAATGGATTCTTCGGAATTCTTTTTTTTTGCCGGTCACAATCCCAGGCCTGCCGCCCGCCGATCAGCCATTTCGCTGATCGGCAGAGACAAAACCGGTGATGATCGATGGTACGACGTGCATGTCCCCATCGCCGACCAACTCTATGACGAACACCTTGAGCAACTTCGAAAGAAAGGGCTGATCGATGACTAAGAAATTTGCGGAACTGCGCTCGCGGATGTCGCCGGAGTCTCAGGCGCGTGCCGAGGCCAAAGCTCAAGCCATGCTCGCTGAGATGCCGCTCAACGAACTGCGCCAGGCGCGTGGGCTGTCGCAGAAGATGCTGGCAGAGGTACTGCACGTCCAGCAACCCTCCATCGCCAAGATTGAGAAGCGCACGGACATATACCTCTCGACCCTGCGCAGCCACATTGAGGCGATGGGCGGCCAGCTCGAGGTGATTGCGCGTTTTCCTGATGGTGCGGTCAAGATCAGCAATTTCTCTGATCTCGGCAACGACGCCACGACGTAAACGGCTGCGATCACGCGCACATCGTCAATGGAAGACAAAGACCCGACACTCGGGGCAGTTCCTGGATCTGCTGGTGCGCGATATCCAAGTCTTCCAGAGCTGCTTGAGGCGATCAATGCCGGACTGAAGCAGCGGATCAATCGTGTCTGACCCCATTTACGCGACGCCGCCGCTGGCGCTGATATTCTGTCCCGTAACCCAGCCGGCTTCGTCGCTGACGAGAAAAAGCACCAGCCGGGCGATATCCTCCGGCTCACCGATACGGCCCAGGAAAGACATGGCCGCCATGCGCTTGATGGTTTCCTCGCTCTTTCCCGTAGTAAACATCTCCGTATTCACCGGTCCCGGCGAAACGATGTTGGCCGTAATGACCCGCTCTCCGGCTTCCTTTGCAAAGATACGCGTTAACTGCTCGACGGCGCCTTTACTCGCGGCGTAAGCGCCGTAGTTCGGCAGCATCAGCCGGGTAAC
>JAKDLC010000039.1 GCA_030453055.1 Nitrosospira sp. | reverse complement strand
GTTTTGTAGGGAGATTTTGTGAAAGAGTGGCGTAGTTATTCATACGCCCGACTGAGCAAAATTTCCATACGAAACAAAAGACCAGCAAGGGCGCGCGTCAATTTATGAAACATCCGGGTAGACTTATCTACAGTGAAAAAGATTTCAGGGCACAAAACGTTGATTATGGTGGAGCGTTACGCTCACCAAAACGATAAGCATATAAAAGAAGCCATGGAAAAATTGGAAAAGCGTTATCGCGAAAACGCTAATTGATTATTGTTTAGACGCCTTTTTAGGCACCTTCGTCGTCGCACCGCTTTTAATAACGCTTTGCGAAACATCGGTACAAGAAAAATAAGCGATTGATCTCATCCACTCTGGCCAAGCCTTCATTTTATCTCGCGTCAACTCAATCTGAGTAGTCAATGTCTCAGCCTTCTTTAATTTAATGTTCATGTAGTCTCTCCTTAATATCCTCAGTATCTGGCAGACTTCCAATTACCTGTATTTCTAACATAATATAAAACAAATCTTTTTACCCGCGGTTCCTTTTTTTCGCCTCTCCAATCTACAGTATTCCCATTCTCATCTTTTCTCTTTTGATGGAGTTGAAAGAAATCAAAATACCTTCTTGGAGCCACGCCTACAAAGGGTAAGAAATTTACAAGTCCCGCTATTGAGTGTTTATGGTTCACTGCTATAGAATCCGAATATAGTTCCTCAGTTCGACTCTTAGGGTAGGGTTCAATATATACAACTTCAGATATTCCAGAGGACACGAGATGGCGTGCACATAGATGACATGGAAATGTAGTACAAAATAAACGCGCGCCTTCGATAGAAATACCGCGCTTTGCCGCATCCATAACTGCTGCCATCTCAGCATGAACGGCGCGACCAAACTCAATTACATCTAAAATTTGGCTATCATTTAATATGCCAGTGTGAGTGTGCGGTGCGAGCATATAAAGCTCTGAATCAGGTTTGCTAGCAACACTATTTTGGAGCCATCCAGCTCGTCGCAGTTTATGCAAAAGCTCTTCGATCAGCTCGCGTTTGATTTTAGAATTCTTATCGTACCCAAGCTCGACATCCCGATGCCGGGGCGTATCCTCTGCCCAATATAGGCCGCCGCCAGCCTTTGGGACTTCGTTGCATCCAGCCGCAAGCACTTCCCCCTCAGTTGTTACAATCGCAGCACCCACTTGACGAGCTAAATCAGATGATCGAAGCGCCGCCGCCTGCGCTAGAAACATCGCATATTCGTCTTTTGTTGGGGTGATATACGGATTTCCAAAAACCAATTCACTAAAACGCCGAAATTGATCACGGATCATAGAAGGGTCTTTAACCGAGATGAAATAATCAGCCATGGGAAATGTGTCTCTAACCCTCTGACCTAATATCTTGCCTTCCTCTTCAGCATCAATGTTTATTAACTCTAGTGCTTTATGCTGCACGGATTTTAATGTGCACTTTGCCGTGCTAGCCAGCTTTCTGGAAAGAGAGTCAAGGCGATCATCAAAGGAGGAATAGACCGAGATTAAATTGAATGCTTTACCATAGATCGTTCTAAATAGGTCTACTTCTTCCTTGCGTTTAAAAGATCTGAGGATATAAGCGGTTTGGGGCGCAGGTTTATCCGCATCACCCGTCCTGCTCTGCCGTCTATTCCTGATCTCTGCTAGAGCTAATTTTGCAATAAAATCACCCGCACCAGAGGCTTCTCTTAAACGAGTGCCTTCCGTCATCAAAAATTTGATTTTGTCATAGGCTTCATCTGAAGCGGGTGAATGGTCTAAATATTCGCTAATCAGCGAGCTAAGCGTAATGACCTCAGTTGCGTATCCCATCGCCTGGAACTGATTAGACAACTCTTCACAGATCGAATCCAAATTGGTACCGGTCGGCCCTACGAGACCGAAAAATAACTCTATACCGGGCAAGGAATCTATTAGTCTTCCCGTAGCCAATGGTGATCCTTGTGGATCTCTGGTGTCTTTAGTGTTTTTTTTTGCCATACAGTATTTTTTATTCTGGATGAACTGACATGATTACACTAAAACTACACAAGCGAAATTGGCCCACGAGACGAAATGCTTACAAGCCTTTGATTTATTGGTGGCCAAGGGCGGAATCGAACCACCGACACAAGGATTTTCAGTCCTCTGCTCTACCGACTGAGCTACTTGGCCATTTGAAACACATTCACCGCTTTCCAGTACGAGGATTTTAGCTCCGGCCCCCGGTTTACACCGAACGGCCAACCCGATCGATACCGGTTTTTGCCGTGCGCAATTCTAGCACAGCGCAAAACTCATGGGAACACGCGACAATTGGCGTAAAAGCGTAACTTAAAATAGCCGCGGTCTAGACCCATTTGCCCGCAACAGGCTACAATTCAGCCTTTTAACAGCTTCATCCCATGCGTGTTTCTCGCGGCATCCCCGTTCAGGCTGAAGCTCCCGTTGCCCTCACCATAGGTAATTTCGATGGAGTACATCGGGGTCATCAGGCCATGCTTGCCCGTCTGAATGAAGCTGCTACCCGACTCGACCTTACCGCTTGTGTCATGATTTTCGAGCCGCATCCGCGAGAGTTTTTTGCGCCGGATAAGGCACCCACGCGGCTCACCAGCCTACGGGAGAAGCTGGAGCTGCTGGCGGCGGCCGGCGTGGAGCGTGTACAAGTATGCCGTTTCAATTTCGATTTCGCCAGAATCAGCGCGGAAGATTTTATTGTCCACATCCTGCAGCGTGGGCTTGCCGTCAGGTGGATGCTGGTGGGAGACGATTTCCGCTTCGGCGCGCGTCGCGCTGGGGATTTTGCCATGCTGAAGGCATTTTCCGCGAAGTGCGGCTTTGACGTGGAGGAAATGCCGGGCTACACCGTGAATGGTCTGCGAGTTTCGAGTACGGCGGTCCGGGAAGCCTTGGCTTCCGGCGATCTGGGTCTTGTCAAGCGCCTGCTGGGGCGATCCTATAGTATCAGCGGACGCGTGGTGAATGGTGACAAGCTCGGCAAGAAAATCGGCTTCCCCACCGCCAATATTCAACTGAAGCATAATCGGCCTCCGCTGTCGGGAATCTTTGCAGTGGAAGTCCAAGGCGCCGTGGAGTTGTCCTCACTCAGGGCAATGCGGGGCGTAGCCAGCCTGGGCGTGCGCCCAACCATACATGAACATGGTAACCCGGTGCTGGAAGCTCATCTGTTCGATTTCGATCAGGAAATCTACGGCCGCCACTTGCGGGTACATTTTCTGCATAAACTCAGGAACGAGGAAAAATACCCCGACCTTATTACGCTTGCCAAACAGATTGGACGAGACGTGGAAGACACCAAAAATTATTTCGCATCATTCTCCTCCTCATCTGCATCCTGAAAAGAACCTTCTGCACAAATCGAGCTGATGCTTGCTATATTTCTCATATTCCATGACCGATTATAAAAAAACGCTCAACCTGCCCGACACGCCCTTTCCCATGCGCGGCGATCTTGCCAGGCGTGAGCCTGTCATGCTCAAAGCCTGGCAGGAAAAAAACCTTTACCAGAAAATCCGCGAAGCCTGCAAAGGCCGCCCCAAATTCGTGCTGCACGACGGCCCGCCCTATGCCAATGGCGACATACACATCGGTCACGCCGTCAATAAAATCCTCAAGGATATCATCGTCAAATCCAAGACGCTGGCGGGTTTTGATGCGCCTTATGTGCCTGGTTGGGATTGCCACGGGCTGCCCATCGAGCACCAGATTGAAAAAAAATACGGTAAGAATTTGCCGGCGGACAAAGTGCGCGAGCTGTGCCGCGCTTTTGCAGGGCAGCAGGTGGAGCGGCAGAAGGCGGATTTCGTTCGGCTTGGCGTACTGGGCGACTGGGATAATGCTTATCTCACCATGAATTACCGTACCGAGGCAGCGATCATTCGCGCGTTTGGCAAGGTCCACGCAAGCGGCTATCTTTACCAGGGACAGAAACCGGTCAACTGGTGCATAGATTGCGGCTCTGCGCTGGCGGAAGCGGAAGTCGAATACGAAGATAAAGCTTCATCGGCGATAGACGTCGGCTTCGAGGTGTTCAGTTCCACCTCGCGGATTGACGGAGACCTTCCCGAGTTTCCGCTGGAGGCGGCTTTTGGCAACTCCATGCCGGGAGACGTCAAGGTGTACGCGGTGATATGGACCACCACGCCGTGGACGCTACCCGCCAATCAGGCAGTTTCCGTACATCCCGATTTCGACTACGCGCTGGTAGAGACGCCACGCGGGTTGCTCATACTGGCCAATGAGTTGAAGCAGGCATGTCTTGAGCGCTACGGGCTACATGGCGAAACGCTCGCCACCTGTAAAGGCGCAGCGCTGCAAGGTATCCCGCTGAGTCATCCCTTTAACGGACAGCGGGTACCTATCATCTGTGGTGAGCATGTCACCCTGGAAGCCGGCACAGGCCTGGTGCACACTGCGCCGGCGCACGGATTGGACGATTATTTTGTCGGTCAGAAATACGGTCTTTCCAGTGATAGTCCGGTCGATGACGATGGCAAATTCGTTGCCGCTACGCCGATCGTTGGTGGCTTGTTTGTATGGAAAGCCAACGATGTGGTGATTGACACACTTCGAGCTGGCGGTCATCTGCTGCATAGGGAGCAGATTCAGCATAGCTATCCACACTGCTGGCGGCACAGAACCCCCATCATTTTCCGGTCCACGCCGCAGTGGTTCATCGGTATGAACAAAAACGACCGGACAGATGATTCCCGGCGCGGGAAAACGTTGCGAGAGTTCGCCGTAGATGCGGTACATGCCACTCGGTTCTACCCTGGGTGGGGTAGCGCTCGCCTGGAAGCAATGATCAAAAACCGGCCCGACTGGTGCGTGTCTCGCCAGCGAGACTGGGGCGTACCGATGGCGTTTTTCGTACACAAGGAGACAGGCGCCTTGCATCCCCGTAGCGATGAGTTGCTGGAACAAGTGGCGCAGCGCGTGGAACGACAAGGGATCGAAGCGTGGTTCAGCCTGGATGCCGCGGAGCTGCTGGGTGACGAAGCAAAAGACTACCGGAAGCTTCCGGATACACTGGACGTATGGTTCGATTCCGGGACCACGCATGACACGGTTCTAAAGCCCAGTGCGCAGCTCAAGTATCCGGCAGACCTTTATCTGGAGGGCTCCGATCAGCATCGCGGGTGGTTCCAGTCCTCGCTCCTGACCGGCTGCGCGATTGACGGCCGGGCGCCTTATGACGCCTTGCTCACCCACGGTTTCGTGGTGGACGGGCACGGCCACAAGATGAGCAAATCCAGGGGTAATGTCATTGCGCCGCAAAAAGTGATGGATACTTCGGGGGCGGATATTTTGCGGCTATGGGTGGCCTCCACCGATTATTCTGGTGAGCTTGCCATTTCCGATGAAATTCTGAAGCGGGTGGTGGAAAGCTATCGGCGCATCCGCAATACGCTGCGCTTTCTGCTCGCCAATCTGGCCGATTTCAATCCGGCCGAGGATACCCTGGCGGTGGAGCAATGGCTGGAAATTGATCGCTACATGCTGGCCTTTACGAGAATGCTTCAGGATGAACTGATGCAGAATTATGAGCACTACGATTTTCACCTGATCGTGCACAGGCTGCATAATTTCTGTTCCGAGGATTTGGGCGGGTTCTATCTGGATGTGCTCAAGGACCGGCTGTATACCGCCGCCGCCAAAGGTATTCCGCGCCGCTCGGCGCAAAACGCGTTGCACCACATCGCTCACAGCCTGGTGCGATTGTTCGCGCCCATTCTGAGCTTTACGTCGGAAGAGGTATGGGAGCACCTGGCAGGCGATGCCGGAAACAGTGTGCTGCTGCATACCTGGTACGAATTTCCGTCCCAAGCGGATGAAGGAGCATTGATACGGCGGTGGACCCGGCTTCGCGAGCTGCGCTCGCAGGTGCAAAGACGCCTGGAGGACTCGCGCGCCCTTGGAGCGATCGGCTCGTCGCTTGCCGCCGCGGTGAGAATTCATTCCAGCGGAGACGATTTCCTGCTGCTCGATTCCCTGGGTGACGATCTTCGGTTGGTAATGGTCACCTCCGAGGCACACGTAGTGCGATCGGAGAGCCCGCAGGGAGAAGGGATTTCCGTAACCGCGTGCGCCCATCCCAAATGCGAACGCTGCTGGCATTATCGCCAGGATGTGGGAATCGATGCCGACCATCCCACGATATGCAGTCGATGCGTATCCAATCTTTTTGGCTCGGGCGAGCCCCGGCGATATGCCTGAGATTTTAACCTAAATCCGGTAGTTGACCGCTCATTTAATAGACCAGTGTTATGATTAATAACGATATTTCGTATTATTTGACGCTCACCTTCCGGGTGACGCCGCTACAACTACCGGATTTAGGTTCAAGGCGCCTAATGCAGCGCCGGCCGCGATGAGACTGCCGGTCAGCCTGACGCTGGCGATGGTCGTATTCGTGCTGGATTTCGCCTCGAAGCGCGGGGTGGAATCGGCATTGTTTCACGGCCAGCAGATCCCCCTGACGAGTTTTTTCAACCTGGTGCTGACGTATAACGCGGGCGCCGCATTCAGCTTTCTGAGCGACGCCAGCGGCTGGCAGCGCTGGTTTTTTAGCGCAATTGCGGCGGGGGCCTCGATACTGATCGCTTATCTGCTACACAAACACGCCGCCGATAAGCTGTTTTGCATTGCATTGAGTCTCATACTGGGGGGCGCGCTGGGTAATCTATGGGATCGCATAACCCTGGGTCACGTAGTCGATTTTCTGGATTTCCATGCAGGCGGCTACCACTGGCCCGCATTCAATGTGGCGGATTCCGCGATCTTCCTTGGGGCCATGTTGCTGATACTCGATAGCTTCCGTCACAAAGACTCCGGCACCGACAAATCAAGCACAAAGAAAGGATAATTGGGGATGTTATGGGGGATTGGAATCACGGTTCTTTCCAGGCTGCCACAGCACGTCCTCCATACCTTGTGTGAATGTTCGGCACTATGGAGCCATTCCGTATTCGGCATAAAGGCGCCACTTCATATTCGGCATAATGGCGCCAGTCAATATTCGGCATAAAGGCGCCACGTTAGACGCCTGAATTAGGGACTCGAACCTTTATAAATCGGCTAATCTTCCAGCTTTTTTGCTTAGGAGAAGCCATGACGAATAGGAGGTTCGAGATGTATCAATACCGACAGATTCTGGTGCGTATGCGCCAGGGCGATTCAGACCGTGACATTGGCCGCTCCAAGACCATGGGGCGCAAGAAGATTGCAAAGGTTCGCCAGATTGCCGCCGAGCGCGGCTGGCTTGCTCCCGATACTGTCCTTCCCGACGATCAGGCACTGGCACAGGCGCTGGCGCACAAGCAGGCGCTCCCCGCCAGCTGCATGTCAACACTGGAGCCATGGCGCGATCTGATCACGCCGTGGCATACCGCCGGCATCCAGGGCACCACCATTCACGCCGCGCTCAAGCGCAATCACGGCTACACCGGCAGCTATTCCTCGATGCAGCGGTTCCTCAACCAGATCGTGGTGAATCAGGAGCCGAATGTGCCGCTGCGCCTGGTATTTGCGCCTGCTGAGGCAGCACAGGTCGATTTCGGCGCAGGTCCCGCCATTACCGACGTCTACACCAATGAGGTCTTCAAGACCTGGTTCTTCGTCATGACCCTGGCGTGGTCGCGCCATCAGTACGGCGAATTCGTGCGCGACCAGACCGTGGCCACTTGGCTTGGTTGCCACCGGCGCGCCTTCGAATGGTTCGGCGGCTGCGTCGCGCGCGTCATCATCGATAACGCCAAGTGCGCGATCACCCGGGCCTGCATCTATGATCCGCAAGTGCAGCGTGCCTATGCCGAGTGCGCCGAGGGCTACGCGTTCAAGATCGACGCGTGTCCGCCTGAGGACCCTGCTAAAAAAGGAATCGTGGAATCAGGCGTCAAATACATCAAGAAGAGCTTCCTGCCGCTGCGTGAATTTCGCGATCTGGCCGATGCCAACCGCCAACTGCAGGCATGGATCATGGATGAAGCCGGCAACCGCATCCACGGCACCACCCGCGAAGCCCCCTTGAAGCGTTTTGCCGAAGTGGAGAAGGCTCTGTTGGCGCCATTGCCGGCAGTACCGCCGGAATTGGCCACCTGGGCCAAGGTCAAGGTGCATCGCGATGCGCATGTCCAGTATGAGTACAACTATTATTCGGTGCCGTTTCGACTCGCCGGCAGCACACTGTGGCTCAAGGCGACCAACACCATGGTGACGCTGTATCGCGAGCATGAAGCGGTTGCCACGCATGTGCGCGCGACCGGGAAGGGACAACGCAGAACCGTGACCGACCACCTGCCGCCGGCGGCCCAGGCGTGGCAAATGCAGGATACGCAATGGTGCCTGGCGCAGGCTGAACAAATCGGCCCGGCATGCCATGCGCTGGTGCATGCCATGTTCGGCGATGCCGTGCTGATCCGCCTGCGCGCGGTCCAGGGCGTACTGCGCCTGAAACAGAAATACGGCGCAATCCGCCTGGAGGCCGCATGCTCGCGCGCCAACCACTACGGCACACCCGGCTACAAGGTGGTCAAGACCATCCTGGAGAAAGGGCTGGATCAGCAAACCTTGCTGGCAGCCTTCGACGCCCTTGCCGCCACGTACACCGAAGGCGGCCGTTTCTGCCGCGATACCCAAACCATTCTGCAATAAAGGACCTCACCATGCATTCCATTCCCGAACTTACCCCGCTGCTCAAACAATTGCGCTTATCGGGCATCCTTGATTCGCTGCAAGCCCGCAACCATGAGGCGATCGATCGCAAGCTCGCCTATACCGACTTTCTCTCCCTGCTGATCCATGACGAAGTGGCCCGGCGTGACCAGAAGAAGCTTGGCATGCGCCTTCGCCGTGCCAACTTCCGCAACCAGAAGACGCTCGAAGGTTTCGACTTCGATCGGCTGCCTACGCTCAACCGGTCCATGGTTTATGATCTGGCCACTTGTCGCTTCATCGAGGAGAAAGTCGCAGTCTTGATTGCCGGCCCGTGCGGCACCGGCAAGAGCCATCTGGCGCAAGCGTTGGGCCATGCAGCGATTCGACTGGGCTACGACGTGCTGTTTTCCACGCAGACGCAATTGCTGGGCAGCTTGCGCCAGGCCCGTGCCATGGGCAATTACGCGCGGCGCTTTCAGACACTGGCCAAAGTGCCTTTGTTGATTTGCGACGATTTCGGACTCAAGCCGCTGCGCTCGCCTGATGACGAAGACTTCCACGACCTCATCGCCGAGCGCTACGAGCGAAGCGCAACGGTCTTGACCAGCAACCTCGACTTTGGTGAATGGGGCGTGGCGTTCCCAGGCAACAGAATGCTTGGCGCGGCCACGCTGGATCGCCTGCGCCACGGTGCGTACCGAGTGGTGCTGGATGGGGAAAGCTATCGCGGCCTGAAACCTTCACCGCAGGCTTGCGCGCCGGTGGGAAAAGCCGGCAAGAACGCGCGGGAATGATTGCGCGCCGCCTCTGTGTGGACAAACCTGTATATCGGGTTGCGCGAGCGTGTGGACAACAAAAAACGCGTTGCCCACACTTATGCAGGTTTGCCCACACGCCGGCGGAAGAATGCCCTGTGATGATCCAAAGGCAACCTGACGCCCTTCGGTTGCCCAATCAATCAATAAATAAAAATGCTTCAAGCCCGCGCCAACTGGAACGTCGCAGCGTTTTGTCCAACGACAAGGCGGCGCTTGAAGCTTTGCAGCAAATCAGCAGAAAACATGGGTTGCAAAAACACGGAAAATCCCGCATTCTTGCACCCCGTTCGAGTCCCTAAAATGGCGGTTCAAAATGGCGCCATTACGGCGAATATACCTGGCGCCAATATGGCGAGTATTCACACCTTGCTGACGATTCAACACACGGCATAGCACAAACAGGAAGTCCGACAGGCGGTTAAGGTACTGTAGGTGGAGCGGTTTTACTGCTTCGGTGCGAGATACCTTGACCACGCAGCGTTCCGCGCGCCGGCATACCGCGCGCGCGACGTGACAAAGGGCAGCGGTACGAGCCCCGCCCGGAAGTATGAATTCCTTTAGCGGGATCAGCGTGACGTTGTACGCGTCGAGTTCTTTTTCCAGACGGCTGACTTGCGCTTTACTCATGCTGACGCGTCCTGGAATGCTCAGGTCGCCACCCAGGTCAAACAGGTCATGATGGATATTCTCCAGCTGGGTGCGCACGCCGTCCTCGAGATTTTCCGCAAGCAAGACGCCGATACAACTATTGAGTTCGTCCACGGTGCCGATAGCCTCGATGCGTATGCTTTCCTTGGCGGTTCGCGCGCCATCACCCAATCCGGTGCTGCCGTCATCACCGGTGCGGGTATAGATCTTGGTAAGGCGTTTACCCATATTGTGCGGAGATGGAGCGACCAATAATCCCGGCATCTCCGGTTACAGCCAAAATTCGGCGGTTGTAGGAAATGAGTAAAAACTGAGTGTTCAATGCTCGAATTCGGAGTTATCCACCACGGATACGTCGTCACCCTCGCCCAGGGTATGTTTGATTTAAATAGTAGCTCAAAACCTGATCCAGAAACACATCCACATGGGGCAAGACGAGGCCGGCCGGTTCGAGCAGTTGACGAGTATGTACATTTGCAAATACCTGATCCTCGGATAGATAATCCAAAAAAATAGGCAGCGTCCGAAGCGTACCTTTTAGCCGGTTCGGTGCGAAGGGCACCGCCATCCGAACAAAAGTGTTGAACCAATCAGCCGGTAACGTGCGTTTACCGGGAACAGACAAGCCACGCGCGCAGAATTTGGCAAGAACGATGGTTCTTAGCATATCCAGGGATATTGCCTGATCGGGCCCGGCACATAGATGCAGTATCCTGCCGATCGTAAGCGGGCTGGAACTCGACCACACTATAGCTTGAGCCACATAATCAGCCGGGGCGAGGTCCAAATGATTCTGGGAAAGATCAGGGAGAAATCCGAAGGTCCGCCGTCCGGAAAGAAACTCGATCAGGTAATAGAAAATCTGAAAATGCGGAATGCTTCCATTGTGGCTATTACCCACAATCATGCTTGGCCGATGAACTGTCATAGGCAACTCATCGTTTGTCTGCTGCTGTTCCATGACTGCTTCCGCTTCTGCTTTTGCCTGCTCATATGTATTGTGAAAGCTCCGCGGTTCATTAATCCATTTTTCTGGGAGCGGGCCTCGCCA
>JAKDLC010000038.1 GCA_030453055.1 Nitrosospira sp. | reverse complement strand
GCCCTGCACCCCAAAAACCGCACACTTCACCCCGTCCAACTACCGGATTTAGGATGATGGGGCAGCCGCTCGTCCATGCTCTACTGCCGTCCTTAAACCCTGATAATCGCGTGGTCACTGGCTGTCGGGATGTAGTGGCGCACATAAAATTTCTGGTAGAATCGCGAATTCTCAAAGAGCCAAGCAAGGATCTGCCATGTCTTATGTCGTAACTGAAAGCTGTATCAAATGCAAATACACCGATTGCGTGGATGTGTGCCCGGTGGACTGCTTTCGCGAGGGACCTAATTTTCTGGTGATCGATCCGGACGAATGCATAGACTGCACCCTGTGTGTGGCCGAGTGTCCCGTGGAGGCGATTTTCGCCGAGGACGATGTGCCGACAGACCAACAGCACTTCACTGCGCTCAACGCCGAATTATCCAAAGCCTGGAAACCCATCATCGAGAAGAAAGACGCTCCGTCCGATGCCGACGACTGGGCAAAGGTAACAGACAAGCTGGACAAGCTGGAACGATGATTAGGGAAATCCTGAACAAGTCCTACGCGGGCGCGACGGGTCTTTGCGGGATGGGATGCGCGAAAGGCGACAACGCGAATTCAGGACTTTCTTAGCCAGCGGAAGCTTTTCCGCCGCATGCCCACCACGCTGAATTTTCCGGAAGTTCTTCTCACCGATATTTTTGCGGATATCGCCGTCGGCCTGAAAGCCGGCGTCACCGTGATTACCCCTAACCGGCGACTCGCGATCGCGCTTAAGCGCGAGTTCGACGGAGCCCAGGCCGCCCATGGAATCGCTGTCTGGGATTCCGCCGACATCCTGTCATTTTCCGCATTCATCGAGCGTCTCTACGAAGATGCGCTTTACTCCAGGCCGGTACATGAACTACCCATGCTGCTCACCCCCGCTCAGGAACAGGTCTTATGGGAGGATGCCATTAGCCATTCGGAGTCGGGCGCAGCCTTGCTTGCCGTTGCGGAAGCCGCACGGCTTGCGCGCGAGGCGTGGCGGCTTGCCCACGCATGGCGTCTCTTTCCGCGACTTGGGAATTTTCCTCTGAATGAGGATGGCGGGGCGTTTCAGGATTGGTCGCAGCGCTACGATAAAACCACCTGGCGCGCACGGCAAATCGATCGTGCGCGCCTCTGCGACCTGGTAGCGGGACTATGTGAAAATGCGCCAGCCGCTAAACCGGAGCGCCTGGTTTGCTATGGTTTCGACATCATTACGCCGCAGCAGGCGGCGTTGCTGAGCAAGCTAGAGGAAGCCGGGTGCGAGGTGATGCTGGCGCGGCCGCAGTCGCAACTTCAGCCTCAGCCTCAGCCCTGTAGCGGCAATGCCCAGCGCGTGGTATGTAACGACAGCGGTGACGAGATTCGCCGCGCGGCGGTGTGGGCACGCGCACGAGTCGAGGCGGACGGCGCGGCGCGCATCGGTATTGTCGTTCCCGAATTCTCCCGCTGTCGCAGTATGATTGTGCGTATTTTCAGTGCCGTAATGGAACCGGACATTCAGCGATCGCTACCGGGCGCCGCCAGGCGCATGTTGCCGTTCAACGCATCGCTTGGCCTGCCGTTGAACTCGTATCCGTTGATAACCGTGGCGTTCCTGGTGCTAGAGCTCGGCGGACGCGAGGTTGAGTTCGAGCGCGTAAGCCTTTTGCTGCGATCGCCTTTTCTCGGCGGCGGTGAGACGGAAATGGTCAGTCGCGCACGGCTCGATGCGCAGTTGCGTAAACGTACGGAGCCTGCGATTACGCTCGAACGGCTGCTCATCCTGATCGAGCGCGAACATGGCGGGGCAGGCTGCCCGATCCTGGTGAACGCGCTGTCCGCTCTTGCGGCATTCCGCAAAACCGGGCTGTACGGCTCGCAACCCCCATCAAAGCTTGCCAGAATGATTTCCGAAGTCCTGCGGATCGTGGGGTTTCCCGGCGAGCGCGACCTGGATACATCCGAATATCAGACATTGAAAAAATGGCAGGAAGTTCTCGCCGACTTCGCCACCCTTGGCCGTGTCGCGCCGCGCACCGGTTACAGCGAAGCGGTGTCGCGTCTGCGCCGTATGACGGCGGAGACACTGTTCCAGCCTGAGACGCCGGACGTCCCGATCCAGATACTGGGCGTGTTCGAGGCTGCCGGCATGGAGTTCGATCACCTTTGGGTAATGGGATTGTCCGATGAAGCATGGCCGCCGCAGCCAAGGCCTAACCCGTTTCTGCCCATCGAATTACAGCGGGAGGCAAAGTTGCCGCGGGGGTCGGCTGCCGCATCGTTTGAGCTTGCGTGCCGGCTTACGGATGCGTGGCTGTCCAGCGCAGGTGAGGTCATCCTCAGTCACCCGCGGCACGGTGATAACCAGGATACCCGCGAATTCGAACCCAGTCCGCTGATCGCAAGTATTGCCGAGTGCGAGCTCGTACTGCCTGTCTACGCAGCTCACCGCGACCTGATCCATAGCGTACGGCGGCTCGAGACCATAAAGGATGACAAAGCGCCTGCGCTCGATCCGCTGCTTATCGAGAGTATCGGCGGCGGCACGGCGGTGATGAAAGATTATGCGGCTTGTCCATTCCGCGCGCTGGCGGTGCACCGCTTTGGCGCGGAAGGTACGAAAACCCCTCACGCGGGGCTCGATGCCATGGAGCGCGGTACATTGATGCACCATGTGCTCGCACAGGCGTGGAGCCAGTTAAAGACGAAAAGCGCACTTGACGCCATCAGCGATGACGATCTTGAAGCGATGCTCGCGCAGGCTGCGGAAAACGCGGTCGCGCGCATCCGCCGCGATCGTCCGGCCACGCTTTCAGGGCTTTTTGCAGAGATTGAACAGCGGCGCCTGGCGAGATTGGCGCGTGAGTGGCTCAACGAAGAGAGAAAGCGCGGCGATTTCACAGTGATCGCCATCGAGGATAAACGCAGCATCGAGATTGGCGGACTTGCGCTGTCGACGCGACTCGACCGCGTAGATGAATTCCGCGACGGGCGCCGCATTGTCATCGATTACAAGACCCGGGCGCCATCAGTGAATACCATGCTTGGCGATCGCCCGGAGGAACCGCAATTGCCATTGTATCTCCTCACCGCCGAGCCGGATGCCGTAGCGGTTGCGTTTGCGCAGGTCAGAACAGGCGACATGCGGTTCGCCGCGCTCGCCCGCGATAGCGATTTGCTGCCCGGAGCGAAAGCACTTTCCGAATCGCGCACGGGTGACCACTACGGCTCATGGGAGGAACTGATTGCCGCCTGGCGCGCGGATTTCGCCCACATCGCCGCCAGCTTTATCAGCGGCGACGCCCGGGTAGATCCCAACTCGTATCCCCACACTTGCCGCAACTGCGACTTGCGGTCCTTCTGCCGTATCGATGAGCGAATGGAGGGCGTGCTGATGGAGCAGGGGGATCAGGGAGACAGTGAGTGAGCAGCGCTTCGCCCACGCCCGCTATGCCCCCTGCGCCCGCTGCGCCGGATGCCGCCGAGCGCCGTCGCGCCCTCGATCCCGCGCATTCCTTTATTGTTCAGGCGCCTGCCGGGTCCGGCAAGACCGGACTTCTGATTCAGCGCTATCTCACGCTGCTTGCGGGCGTCGATGCGCCGGAGGAGATCGTTGCCATTACGTTTACCCGGAAAGCCGCGGCAGAAATGCGCGAACGCATTATGGCGGCGCTTGCGCAGATCGGCGATACGCTCGACACGCCCGACGCCCCTGAAACCGGGCATGAAAAATTAACCCGCGAGCTGGCGGATGCGGTATTGCGACGAGATACCCAGGCCGGCTGGCATATTGCCCGGAATCCGGCGCGATTACGTATTCAAACGCTCGATTCGCTGTGCGCATCGCTCACGCGCCAGATGCCAACGTTATCGAAATTCGGCTCGCAACCGGAATGCATCGAGGACGCATCCGATTTGTATCTCGAAGCGGCGCGCGCGACCATCGACCTGGTGGAAGGCGACGATGCCGTGGCGCGGGATGTTCGATATTTACTGGAGCACCTCGACAATGATGTGGCTCGCATCGAAGTACTGCTTGCCGAAATGCTGGCGCGACGTGACCACTGGCTGCGCCATATCCATGGCAAGGATCGTAATGAGCTGGAAGCGGCGTTGAAGAACACGCGATACGGCGCGCTGAAGCGCCTGCATGATCTATGCAGACACTATCCTGTCTCGGTGCAAAGTGAGCTGGTTGAGCTTGAATACTATTCCGCCAGCAATCTAGCCCCTGATGAGAGACCCGGCAAGCCCTGGGCGCTGCCCGCCGACGAGGAACGGGATGCTGACCGCTGGCATGCCATCGCCAGGTTGTTGCTGACAAAAGAGGGCGCCTGGCGCAGGCAGTACACGGTCAGAGACGGCTTTCCGCTCGGTGGCGCCAGGGCGGAAAAAGCCATTGCAAAGTCGTGGAAGGAGAGAGCGCTGGCGCTGATTGGCGCGTTGGCGGCAAACGACGGCGAGACGCTGCGCCATGCACTGGATGAGATTCGTTTCCTGCCGCCGCCTGTTTATACCGAAAAGCAATGGGAGATACTCGGCGCCATCACACGGTTGCTGCCACGCGCGGTGGGACAGCTCAAGCTCGTATTTCAATCGCATAACAAGGTGGATTTTACCGAGGTCGCGCAAGGCGCCCTGCGTGCGCTCGGCGAAGCCGAAATGCCGACCGATCTTGCACTTGCGCTCGACTACCGCATTCGGCATTTATTGATAGACGAGTTCCAGGACACATCGATCAGTCAGTATGAATTAGTCGCGAAACTTACCGCCGGATGGGAACCGGGAGACGGACGCAGTATGTTGCTGGTCGGCGACCCGATGCAGTCCATTTACCGTTTTCGCGAGGCCGAGGTCGGCTTATTCTTGCGCGCCCGCGCCGTGGGGATAGGCAACATCGCATTACAGCCAATTTCTCTTTGCGCCAACTTTCGATCGCAGCGCGGTATCGTGGAGTGGGTCAACGCCACCTTCGCGCAGGTAATGCCGAAGCGGGAAAATATCATCCTTGGCGCAGTGTCCTACACGGAATCGGTTGCAACACACGGTTTACTCTCAGGTGCGGCAGTCAGCATACATCCGTTTTTCAATAACGGTCACGCAGCCGAGGCGGTGAAAGTGGTTGAGATTGTCATGCAGGCGCGGCGTGATGATTCGTCCGCCAGTACGGCGATTCTGGTGCGCAACCGTAGTCATCTTCGTGAAATCATACCCCGGCTCAGGGAAGCCGGGGTTCGCTTTCGCGCGATCGAAATCGAGGGACTTGGGCGCCGGCCAGTGGTACAGGATCTGCTGGCGTTGACACGCGCGCTGGCGCACCCGGCGGATCGGCTGGCATGGCTTGCGTTGCTGCGCGCACCCTGGTGCGGAGTCACGCTCGCCGACATCCACACGCTTCTTTCGGCGCACGCTTCCGCTGCTTTAGGCGATACGGATAGTGCAACCATTGTGGACAGAGAAGAAGGAAGCATCAGACCCAGCAGTCGAACGATATGGGAGTTGCTCACCGATGATGCGCGCATGGCGATGGTCTCCACCGATGGCCGTGGCCGGCTGCTGCGTATACGCGAAGTGCTGAAGGACTGTATGGATAACCGCTGCCGCCAATCTCTGCGAGCGACGGTCGAGGCGGCATGGCTTGCGCTGGGAGGCCCGGGCTGCGTTGAAGATGCGACGGACTTTGAAGATGCTGCGGTCTATCTTGATTATCTTGAAGCGCACGAGGTGGCCGGCAGTATTCTCCGACTCGCTATATTCGAGGAAGGACTTGCCAAACTCTACGCGTTACCCGACCTTGAAGCGGACGGCGCTCTGCAGATCATGACGATCCACAAGGCAAAAGGACTCGAGTTCGACTGCGTAATCGTGCCCGGTCTCGGCCGCTCGTCACGCAGCAACGACAAGAAGCTGTTCATGTGGATGGAGTACCCGCGCGCCACGTTCGCGCGAAAGGGAAATGAGGGGACGCATGAGAGGGAACATGAGGGTAACGACTTGTTGCTTGCGCCGATACAGGAAACCGGCGCGGAAGCTGATCCCATCTATTCGTGGCTGGAGAAACTCGATGGCGAGAAGGCGCGTTTCGAGGACGAACGGCTGCTCTACGTGGCCGCAACCCGTGCCAGGCGGCGCCTGCACCTGCTTGGGAGCACGGGCCTCGTTGGCGGCCATGATGGTGCGTTCGAACTGAAGCCGCCCGCCGCAAAATCATTGCTGAATAAAATTTGGCCTGTGGTCAAACCTGCCTATGCCGAAGCCGCGGCATGGGCGCTGGCTTCGGATAGTTCGTCGATCGCGGGGGGAGTAGATGGAGCAGAGAATGGGAGAGGAGAAGAATACGCCGTCGATCAGTCGCTACGGCGGCTGATATCCGGCTGGACGCTGCCGGCCGCGCCGCCACCCGTGAGGTGGAACGCGCAGCGTCCTGTGGCGCCAACGCAGGGTGACATCGAATATTCGTGGGTCGGCGAAACCGCCCGCCGGGTTGGAAGCATCGTACACCGCTGGTTGCAGCGCATCGCGGAAGACGGGGTGAAAAATTGGGATGTGGCGCGAATTCAGGTTTTGCGCGATACTTTCAAATATCAGCTGGTTGCATGCGGCATGGACAGCGACGACGGCGACACCGATGCGGCAGCCGGACGCGTGATGACGGCGCTCACTCATGCGGTGAGCGATGCGCGCGGACAATGGTTGCTGGGGCCGCAGCAGGATGTTAGCAATGAGCTGCGCATGACGGCGGTTATCGGCGGTGCGCAGGTGGACCTCGTGATCGATCGTACCTTCCGTGATGCGAATGGTCAGCGCTGGGTCGTGGACTATAAGACCAGCAGTCATGAAGGCGCGGATGTGGAAGGCTTTCTCGATCGCGAGCAGGAGCGTTACCGTTTCCAGCTCGACCGCTACGCTGCACTCATGCGTTTGATCGACGGCCGGCCCGTGAAGCGGGGATTGTATTTTCCGCTGTTGAAAGGATGGCGGGAGTGGGGCGACGAAGAGTGAAGAATGAGCCTGATGAAACGTTTCATGAATCCGGTCGAGATTATTGATCGGCTGAACCGATAGAGGTAAGCGGCAAGCGGTTATGCGGAATTGGTTATCTGGAAAATCATGCGCTGTAGTTGTATTTCTTGCAATGGCCGGGTGTGTGGGGGCGGCGGTAACCCCTCTAGCGGCGCAGCTTCGGCCGGAGATCGAAACTTTCATCGGCGAGATGGTGGAGCGGCATGGATTCAGGCAGGTCGAACTTGAGCGCATTTTCGGCGCGGCGCAGTTTCACCCGGCCATCATCAATGCGATTTCCCGGCCGGCAACCTCCAGGCCGTGGTATGAATATCGCCCTGTGTTCATCAACCCCCGGCGTATTGCGGGCGGTGTTGCCTTCTGGAACAGCCATGCTGCGACGCTGGAGCGGGCGCGCAAGGAATTCGGCGTTCCCGAGGAAATCATCGCCGCGGTGATCGGCGTAGAAACTTATTATGGCACGCAGAACGGCAAGCATCGCGTGTTGGATGCATTGACCACGCTGGCGTTTGACTATCCGAAGCGTGCCGGATTCTTTCGGGACCAACTGGAACAATATCTGTTGCTGGGGCGAGAGCAGGGAGCCGACGTGCTCAACATTAGGGGTTCTTATGCCGGGGCGATTGGCATTCCGCAATTCATGCCCGGCAGCTACCGGCGTTACGCGGTGGATTTTGACGGTGACGGCAAGATCGATTTATCCGGCAGTACGGCGGACGCAATAGGCAGCGTCGCAAATTATCTGAAGAGCTTTGGTTGGGAGACAGGGCAGCCGGTAGCGATTCCCGCCCTGGTCAGCGGCGAGAATTACCGCGAGGTTCTGTACTCGGGGACCAAACCGCTGCATACAGTCGAAGAAATGAGAAAATTGGGTATCAGATCAAGAGCGGACGCTCCCGGTGATCGTCCCGCCACGCTGGTGGAGTTGGTGACTAATGGCGGGAACGAGTATTGGCTGGGTTTCAATAATTTCTTCGTCATCACGCGCTACAACCGTAGCGTGCATTACGCCATGTCGGTATTGCAGCTGGCGGAAGAGATTCGTGCGGCGCGGGATGTAAACTCACGGTGAGAACCAAGTAGTGAATATGGAACTGACATACGGCGCAATGCGCTTTGCTTATTGACGCCCTACGACTACCGGATTTAGGAATATGGAGCTGACATACGGCGCAATGCGCTTCGCTTATTGACGCCCTACGACGCGAGTAAGACTATGAAGTGTTACCGTGAAATAGGGTGAAGCAAACCGGACGCGGGGATTACGGATTACGCTGCGGACTGGCTGAACGCCACGACGTGAGCCGCGTCCAGCCGGATGCCGATTTCTTCGCCTATGGCGTGATTGTGGTGGCTGGGCACCAGCGATAGCGCGGCGCCGCCGCCGGGCAGCCGCAACGTGTATAAAATATCGGCGCCACGGAAAGCCTTGTGCACCACGGCGGCTCGAAGGGGGCTGTCGTCATCGTGCACGATGTCATCCGGCCGGATCAGCACATCGACGGGATTTCCCGCCCGGCATAGTGGGCAATCCGGCGCGCATCGATGCGGGAGTTCTCCCGCCAGAGTCCCTAGCTCGATTTCCACGTGGCGCGAGTCGAGTATTTTGCCTGGCAGAAAAACGCCCCGGCCAACGAAATTTGCGACGAAACGGTTGGCGGGCCTGTGATAGAGATTATAGGCCGAATCCCACTGCTGGATTTCGCCACGATGCATGACGCCGATCTCGTCCGCCATGGCGAAAGCCTCGTCCTGATCGTGGGTCACTAAAATAGCCGTGGCGTTCTGGTTCTTGAGAATGTCGCGTACTTCCAGGCTCAAATGCTCACGCAGGCTCACATCCAGATTCGAGAAGGGTTCATCCAGCAATAGGAGGTCGGGTCGCGGGGCCAATGCGCGCGCCAATGCCACGCGCTGCTGCTGACCCCCGGAAAGTTCGTGAGGATATTTGGCCGCCGCATCGGCCAAGCCTACCGTTTGCAGCAATTCGGCAACGCGCGAGGCGCGTTCCCGTTTTTGCATGCGGTGCAGGCCAAAGCCGACATTGGCGACGACGGTGAGATGAGGAAACAATGCGTAGTCCTGAAACACCATGCCGATGTGCCGCTGCTCCGGCGGCAAACAAAAACCGGAATGACTTACCGCTTCTCCGTTTAGCAGAATTTCCCCGGCCGATATTGGCTCAAACCCTGCAATGCAGCGTAACACGGTAGTTTTGCCGCACCCGCTCGGACCCAGCAGGCAGCCTATTTCTCCCTTTTTCAGCGTGAGCGATAAATTGTTGACTACCACCTGTTCGCCATAGGCGTGCCGGATATTCTTGACTTCAAGCAGCGTATTCATCCCAGATAATCCATTAGGCGGCTCTCCGAGCCTACCCGAGTGCTGGCGGCCAGTTTGCGGACATTTTCGCCGCTTGCTCGGCGTCCATAGATCAGGCTATGGCCTTCTCCTAACCGACAAAACTGCCTCGCAACCTGCCTCGCCATCATCTCGCGTCTTAATGGATTATCTGGGATCATGGCAATTTTGTGGTTTTAGGAAGCCTGCCGAAGTCATCAATCACCCGAACGGCATTCGGTTCCGAATCAGACCAATTCCATAAAACCAGATTTTGATTTTTAGCTGTGCAACCGGATGCAAAACTACGAATCAAAATTCCATCAACATTCATAGTTCGTAATCTATCAACCAATCGCCATGTCGCTGGTTCCAGTTGTTGAGAAGCCAGATCTTCCCAGGCGCAATCCAGGTCTTGCAGCGAACAGCCCATGCTCTTCAATAGATTTACATCATTAAGGTCTGCAATTGTTGTGCAACTAATTTCATAAGCCACCAATGTCATGGGTTGAGGTTTAAATGGAAACCCTTGTTGCGCTTCCATCCAAGCCGTAGTCGGATCAAGTGACAAATAAAGTGCGGTGCACCCGGGTCGATTGAATCGTCCGCCATGTTTTTTTGCACCATCGCCGGATATGGGATCAAAAGACCACATGGGGTGATGCGCTCGATAAACAATACCGGTAAACAAGTTTACAGCTATTGTCAAGCGTAACCGCCATCGGCAATTCGGGCCAGATAGGCTTTAACAGCTTCCGCACGCCCTTCTTTAACCAAATCTTCCGCTGTTTTATCGCCAAAGGAGGGCAACGGCTGCGAGCGGAACCAGGCAAATGCCCGCCCTACTCCACCGGACCACTCTGACACACGGTTGATTATTTCCACGGTATCCCTTAAGCGTGCCTGTGTAGATCGACTTCTGCATCGAGCACTTTTGGAAACAGAATCACGGGACAAGCCGGTGACATCGGCAAGGTCATTTTGCGTGATGTGCAATACCTTTGCCAAGGAATTCGCAGCGACAAAACCTTCATCTGAAATTACTTGATTCAGGAAAACCGTATTAGTCATAATTGCCCCTAAATAGTTGCCCCTAAATAAAACCGTTAATACGTACAGATTATAAGGTACACAACGTTCAAGTATAATTTTTCTATTCGGAGAGCATGCAAAACGGGGGAGATGAACCTGCCGAGGGGGATGACGAAGGTCAGGCGAATCTGGCTTATGTGTCAAGCCCTATCGGAAAACACCCGTTTTCCGTCACCTCATAGGCCAACCATATCACCGGCCCTAAGTGCCTCCCCCGGTTTTGCATGCTCTCCATTACTGGTGGAAAAATCCCGCCCGAACTTAGAGGGTGTAGGCCCAAACCGCCGAAAATGCCGTCAGTTGCGTGAGGGGTAAATGCTCCATGAGTTGTGTAAACACAAATTGGCCTGAATACATGATAGGAATTCCCGAGGAGAAAACCCCAGTTTCCCAAATAATTCACGTTCAAGTCGGCGACACCCCTAAACATACTGTTTCCTATTCATAATCAAATAGTTACATACCGATCTAAGCAAAATTGCCGAACACTACTGACGGCCAGTAAATGGACTTCGATGGAATTTACCCTGATGCTGAATGAGGCATTGAGAAACTATATTAAAAGCTTCGTCGTGGATGCTCAAGCAAAGAACATTTTGGAGTAGTGCACATAGCTGAAAAAACGGCCACATTAGGGAAATGTAATCGCGCTAAAATGCGCCATTACCATCGAGAGGCATATTACGGACGCGATGCTGACAAGCTGGAGGTCAGTTTCGTGGAAAAATTGCTTGATCAGTTCATCGGCGACGGCTTGACCCAGCTTCCCGCTGGCGGCGGAAAT
>JAKDLC010000336.1 GCA_030453055.1 Nitrosospira sp. | reverse complement strand
GTACTTCAACCCGGCATGGCGATATTTTCACCGAGAATCGGGTTCTGAGCCCGGCTGATACCATCAGAACTCCCATCAAGGGATTATGCTACGCTTGCCATGAGATAATCAAAAATCAACAATCTTGATGTCTTATTCTAACCCGGATGTTTCATAAATTGACGCGCGCCCTTGCTGGTCTTTCATTTCGTATGGGAATTTTGCTCAGTCGGGCGCATGAGTAACTACGCCGCTCTCTCACAAAAGCCCCTACAAAACAAAATTCAGCGCGATCATCACGCGAATTTATGAAACATCCGGGTTATCTGCAACGTTTGATGACACTGGCCGGCGGCACGGTTTTTGTCGGCGCCGCCAGCCGGTTTGCGGCGGTCGGCTTGTTTGGCGTCGTCATCGACGCACTGCTGTTCCAGTGGCTCATGAGCCGCGGCGCCGGCCTTGCGCTGGCGCATAGCGTGAGCTTCTTCGCTGCTGCCGCGGTATATTACTCGCTCAATTCGAAATGGTCGTCCCGGTCTCTTCATCCGGGCTATCTGCGATGGCGCCATTTCGGTCGCTTCCTGACGGTGGGAATATTAGCCTTACTGATGCGCGGCGGTGTGCTGGCCCTGCTGGTCTATGGCTGGCACGTACCCGCCTCGCTCGCCATTTTCCCTGCCATCGTCGCCACGGCCGCCATCAACTATCTCGGCTTCGCCTTCTACGTATTTCCGGTCAAGCTCGATCCTCCCTCGGCGGACGTGCGCTGGCGGGTAGTTTCGCTCGGCATCATTGCCTTTTCCATACTGCTGCGTCTGATCTATCTGGGCTCGGCGCAACTGATTCCCGATGAGGCGTACTACTGGAATTATACCCAGCACATGGACCTGAGTTTTCTGGATCACCCGCCGATGGTGGCCTGGTTGATCTGGCTGGGTACCGCCATTGCCGGCGACAACGAATTCGGTGTCCGGATCGGTGCATTCATCTGTGGCCTGATCGCAATGGGCTACCTATACGCGTTGGCACGCAACCTGTACGATAAAACCACCGGTATGCGCGCCGTGCTGTTGTTGGCTGTACTTCCGTTTGGTTTTGTGCCCGGCATGTTAATGACAGCGGATGCGCCGCTGATGGCGGCCTGGGCAGCTACCCTTTACTACATGGAACGAGCGTTGCTGGCGGATCGCAACCGGGCCTGGCTGGGCATGAGCATTGCTTTCGGTCTCGGCATTCTGTCCAAGTATACGTTAGGACTACTGGGCCCGGCGGCGCTGCTGTTCGTCATATTGGACCCTGCCTCACGCCGCTGGCTGCGTCGTATCCATCCGTACCTGGCAGCCGCGCTCGCCCTGCTGATGTTTTCACCCGTCATCATCTGGAATATGCAAAACGACTGGGCCTCGATTTTGTTCCAGTCGCAGCGGGCCACGGGAATAGGTACTAAATTTTCGTTGCACCTGCTGTTTCTTCACATGCTGCTTCTGTTGACGCCGGTAGGACTGGTGGCTGCGGCGCTGGCGTTGTGGCCTGGAAACGATGCCCCTCCTGATCTTTATGCACGCAGGCGCCGCCTGTTCGTGAGGGTATTTACAGGCGTGCCGCTGGCGGTGTTCTTCGGCCTCAGTCTGTTCGGAGCGCCGAAGTTTCATTGGACCGGCCCGGTATGGCTTGCGCTCCTGCCAACCATGGCGTGGATGATGGGCCAGACCGGTGATCTGCGCAGGGTTGCAAGCGGGGTGAGAGCGGCCTGGAAACCCACTATCGCGGTTTTTCTGGTCCTCTACGCATTCGCGCTGCACTATGTCGTGCTCGGCATCCCCGGAATTCCCTATGCGGGTTTTACCCAACACTATTTCTGGCGCGAGGCAACCCGGGAAGTCCAGCAGATTGTAGAGAATGTGCAACGGAAAACTGGCCAGAAGCCTCTTGTGGTGGGCATGAGCCGGTGGTCGGTGGCAAGTTCCTTATCCTTTTACAACAAGAACGAAGGTGGCGAGCCGATGGACATACGTTCGCGCAATCTGTTTGGCGACAAGTCGGCCATGTACGATTTCTGGCATCCATCGGAGCCACCGACGAGCCGGCCGCTCATTTTGGTGGGTATGATTCCCAAGGAACTTGAGCGAAACCGGCAAGGTCACGAGATTAGTCCGATGCTTGTGCAACCCGGTCCGATACAGAAGCGGGCGATCCTGCGGGAAGGTAGGCCGCTGCGCAAAGTATATTACCGCATCGCGCAGGGATACTTGGGCATTGAACCTGAATCATCCGGAAAATCGGAGCCCGAAGGCTCCGATTGATCACATCATTCGGCTGAAGTCACGCTGATTTTCTTGGGCTGAACGGCTTCGCGTTTGGGAATGACGATTTCCAGGACGCCATGGTTCGATTTTGCCGATATTGCATCCGGATTCGCCGTATCCGGCAAACTGAAGCGCCTGTAAAAAGAGCCATAGGTGCGTTCGACCCGTTTATAGCCCTCCTGCTCGGTTTTTGCTTCGGTTTTCTTTTCGCCTTTGATGGTAAGCACCCCGTCTTCCATACTGACATCGATTTCTTCAGGTTTCACTCCCGGAAGATCCGCCTGCAAAACGAATTTGTCGGCTTCTTCCTTGATATCGACAGTAGGCGCCCATTCGGCGGTCGCGGCCGATCCCTCTCCGGCGCCGCCCTCGCGCACACGGTCCAGTTCTCTGTGTAATTGATTCAATAAACTCCAGGGTTCGTAACGAGTAATAGCCATGGTACCTCCATATGAATTAATGTTTGGCGCCAATATTGAAATTGCTTCCATCGGCACTCAGTAATCAATATGGGTCCGTTTGCAGTTTTTTCAACCAGGCCGAGAGATTTTAATTGATTCGGTCAGCAGGGATTCATCACGCGTAGAATGGGTTCGTTTGACGAAAGGAGCGGCAAAC